>JALYWD010000641.1 GCA_030852885.1 Chloroflexota bacterium
TACCCAAGCGTCGCAAGCAGATCGCGAACGTAGGCCTCGAATTCATACGGGCTCAGCGCATGGAGTTGGTCAATCCCGGCGCTGGCGCGTCGCTTCGAATCCACCAGCCTGGCCGGCGACTGCGTCGTGCGGGGACGGCGACTGCGACTGCGCTTGACGAGCCAGAGGACGATGAGCCCGCCCAGGAGATAGGGCAGCGCTTGTTGGCCACCTGCGCCTTCAAGCGCGTTCAGGGCGACGGACAGGGCGATCAGCACGCCAAAACCCACAACGATGGTCTTCAGGAGACGAGGCCAGGTGCGCCGGCGGCGGCGAGATCTGCGAAACATTGCCTTCCCCACGGGTTGCACAGTGGTTGACGCATGAATCACTCACGTCTAGCAGTTTGCAACCTCACACGCAATGGAATCAGCTACTTCCGGGACCAACGGCCGTGCCATAATGAAGCTCGTTTCTCGGCCCCGAGGTCGGCTCCTCCCCTCCTGACGCGCATTGCTCCGCCAGCGGGACACCTGCCTCCATGCCTTTTGCTGCTTGCGGGAGTGGAATAGATGAAGTCACCGATGCTCGAGTACGCGTTTTTCGAGGGCGAGTTCGTGCCGTTTGCTGACGCCAAGGTCAGCGTGGGCACCCATGCCCTGCAGTACGGCACCGGCGCGTTCGCCGGCATCCGGGGCTACGTGGACGCGGACGGCGAGACGATCAACATCTTCCGCCTCCCGGACCACGCGGCCCGCCTCCTGAACTCCGCCAAGCTGCTGCGGGCTCCCCTGCCGTTCAACCGGGAGTCGCTGGCGGAGACCATCGTCAAGCTGGTCGAGAAGAACGCCCCCGGCAAGGATGTCTACATCCGGCCGTTTGTCTACAAGTCCTCGGTGCAGCTCACGCCACGCCTGATGGGCCTGGACAATGAGCTGACCATCTACATGCTGGAACTCGGCGACTATCTGGACACCTCGGTTGGGGTGAAGGCAGCGGTCTCCTCCTGGCAGCGCGTCTCCGACAACTCGGTGCCAGGCCGGGGCAAGCTCTCCGGGGCGTACATCAACTCCGCGCTGGCCAAGGATGAGGCCGAAGAGAAGGGCGCGGACGAGGCCATCCTGCTCGATGCCCACGGTCACGTGGCGGAAGGCAGCGGCTGCAACCTCTTCCTGGTGCGCGACGGCGTCCTCATCACCGCGCCGATCACGGGCGACATCCTGGAAGGAATCACCCGCCGCAGCATCATCCTCTTCGCGAAGGATCTCGGCATCCCGGTCGAGGAGCGCGTCATCGACCGCTCGGAACTGTACATCGCGGACGAGGCGTTCTTCTGCGGCACGGGCATGCAGATTGCCCCCATCGCCAGTATCGATGGCCGTCCCGTCCACGACGGCAAGCCCGGCCCCATCACGGTGCAACTCCGCGACATCTACTTCGACACCGTGCGCGGCAAGAACCCGAAGTACGCGCACTTCCTGACGAAGATCCGCATCCCGGTGGCTGCCGGCGCGGACTAGCAACGCCAATCACAGCACGAAGCACGAACGCAAGGGGCGCCCGAAGTGGGCGCCCCTTCCTTCTCATGCGTTCTCAGTCCATTGACCTGGACATTCAATCGAAGACGCCCGGCCGCGACTCAAGCACTGCACAGCTTGGTCTCTTTGACGCAGACGCCGTTGCAGCATTCGAGGCTCCCCCCGGGGCAAGCCGCATCCTTTGCTTTGCAGTTCGCTTCGCGGCAAGCACATAGGACGTTGCCATTGCAGCCGCATTGTCCAGTTGCGCATTGGCCCGGATCCTGGGCACTGCAAGCTTCACCCACCTTGAGTTTACAAACCGCTGCGTCACCCTCACCAACGCAGTCTTGGTTCGCCTGGCAACAGAACGCGCCGCAGGCAAGCGTGCTTTCCGGGCACCTACAACGCTTGCCCTTGCACTTCGCGCCGCCGCAGCACTTGCGCTTCTTGCCATTCTTCTTCTTGCACTTCTTGTCGGGGTTGACGCACTTGGCATCCGCATCGTCACTGGCCGTGTGCAGCACCGCGATGCCAAGGCCGCTGGCGGCCAGAAGCTGCAGCGCTGCGCGACGATTGCGCTGTCCAGCAAGACGCGCAATCAGGTCAAAGCGTGATCCGTCCACGTTGGCTCCTTCGTGTTCGCAAACACGTCTGGCGCTGCACCATTGCAGTCGCCCATCTGTGGAGACGAAGCCGTTCTCACGCCATTCACGCGAATGCCGATTTGAGACGCCCAGCGCATGAAACGCCGAATCAGGCCACTTCGTTCACTTGCCGCTGGACATCATTGTCGCACTGACTACACATCAGCGTGCAAGCGCAGGGTGCAGCGGTTCGAATAATGCTCGAAATGGCCGGGACTTGGGCCAAGCACGCTAACCCGCCTCAACTGGCAAGTGAACTGGAGGTGCTAACCAGCCGGGGTCAGAAGATCGGCGGACGCCACCTGCTGCGAGGAGTGCAGGAAGCGGTCGATGCGCTCGATGGCCTGCTCGATCTGGGCGAGCCCGGTGGCGTACGCGCAGCGCACGTGCCCGGCGCCACCGGGCCCGAAGGCATCTCCGGGCACGACCGCTACCCGGCCCTCGTGCAGGAGACGGTTCGCGAAGTCGAAGGAGGACAACCCGGTCGCGGCAACCGAGGGGAAGGCGTAGAACGCCCCGGCCGGCATGTGGCACGCCAGCCCCAGCCGGTTCAGGCCGGCGACGATGGCGTGCCGCCGCATGGCGTAGTCATCGACGGTCGCCTGCACGTCCCGGTCCGGCACACGCAACGCCTCGATGGCCGCCTCCTGCGCCTGCCGCGAAGCGCACAGGGCCGTGTACTGGTG
>JALYWD010000657.1 GCA_030852885.1 Chloroflexota bacterium
ACCTGTTCTGTCATCAACCGGCGGAGCGGGATGCCGTTCGTGAGGCGGCCTGGATTCGCCATCTCGCGCCGCTCTTCGCCGAGGTAGGGGCGGAGCCACCAGCGGTGCTGAACGAGATCGCGACCAGCTTCCTGGTAGACGAGGACATGCAACGCCTGGTGCTGGAGCTGCGCCCCGCTATTGTCAGCTTTCACTTTGGCTTGCCGCCCACGGGCTATCTCACCGCCTTGCGCGACGCGGGCATCCGGACCCTGGCGACCGCGACCAATCCGCGCGAGGCGGCCGTCATCGAGGCCGCGGGCGTTAACGCCATTGTCGCGCAGGGGATCGAGGCGGGTGGGCACCGGGGGATGTTCGATCCCGAGGCCGAGGATGAGCGCCTGAGCACCGCGGTCCTCGTGCGGCTCCTCACCCGGCAAAGCGCCCTGCCCATCATCGCGGCGGGCGGCATCATGGATGGCGCAGGCATCCGGGCTGCCCTGGACCTGGGCGCGGCGGCGGCGCAACTGGGGACTGCCTTCATCCTGTGTCCGGAGTCAGCCGCAAATGCCAGCTACCGCGCGAGCCTCAAAAGCGAGCGGGCGGAGGTCACGCGCCTGACCCCTGTGCTCTCGGGACGGCCCGCCCGTGGCATGGTGAACCGGCTCATTCGCCACGGCGAAGCGCCGGGCAGCCCACGGCCTGCTGCCTACCCGGTGGCCTATGACGTGGCACGACAGCTCAACGCCGCGGCGATGCAGCAGGGAAGTGCTGGCTTCGCCGCCCAGTGGGCCGGGCAGGGCGCGCCGCTGGCCCGGGAGCTGCCGGCGGCCACGCTCGTGGCCGCGCTCATGGAAGAATTTCGCGCATAGGATCGTGGCGGCCAGGACTTCATGGAGGGATATGACCGTGGATGCACGAGAGTTTGACGCGGTAAGCAAGCGTTGGGCACGTTCCCGACCCTCGCGGCGCAGGATCCTCGGGTCAGGTGGGTTTGGGTTCGCAGCGCTGGCCGCGACAGTCGTCATGCCGGGACGCGTAGCGGTCTCTGCCGCGCCAGCACGCCAGGCGACGCCGGAAGCGACGCCGGCGGGCGCCTATCCCGACGCCATCTCCATCGACGACACCTGGTTCTGCAACCAGACCTACGCGTTGTGCAACACCGCCCTCTGTGAGCGCTCGGCGGACGACTCGAGCGTTGCCAGTTGCCCCTGTGTGGTCCTGAACGGCTACTCCATGGGCTTCAAGACGTGCGAGGAGCGGGCGCAAGTTGGAACCAGCCTCTTCTCCACGTTTTCGACCGCCAACGTCAACAGCGAGTTCGGCATCCTGTCCTGCCCCGAGGATGCGGCCTGGGTGAACTGCCTCGACTACCCCTGCGAAATGGACCCGCGTGATCCGGCGTTGGCCACCTGCCAGTGCGAGGTGGTGGAGAAGGGCCCGTTCCGCACCTTTGGCGGGTATTGCGATGAAAGCGTCTGCACGACGGAGTTGCTGTCTGGCACGTCTCTGGAGGCGCCGGGTGTCGCGCAGTACCTGGCTGGGATGCGGCAGGTGCAGCAGGTCGTGATACTGCCGGAGACGTGTCCGGGTGCGGCGGCGTCAGCGACGCCGGTGGCAACGCCGGTGGCTGGATGATCGTGGCCCGGTGATCGCCGGGCCACGCCGAACGGTCGCCTTTGGGCGTGGGGTGACCTCAATCTGGAAGGTAGGGAGACGATGCCTTCCAACACGCTCAGTACGGCACCGCAGAGAGCGGGCAACCTCAATTCCCGGTAGCGAGAAAGGACGCGATCACCATGGTGCAATGGGTTCGTGAACCGGGACCGACAATGCGGCGCTACTTGCTGCCGGCAGTGGCCGCTGTCGCGCTCACGCTGACAATGGCCGGGAAACCCGAAGGTGCACGCGGCAAGCACCGTGGACATCGAGGAGCCTACGGCTCAGCCCGATAATCCTCCAGATCCGGAGGTGCCATTAGCACCATAGGTCCTGCCGGGTGCTGGCATGCTCCATGCTCGCCAGACGGTGGTCAGGTTCTCCAAGTTGCGCTTGACGGCTTGCAGGAAGCGGGCGGGCGAGCGGGGGGAGCCGGATGAACCGGCTCCCCGCTTTTCCTGGCGCTTGTGCGCGCTCCTGTGGGAGCGACTAGTTTGTGCAGCCGGGCACGGTGCCGTCGCAGTTGGCCGGATGGTTGCCCGTCACGCTCGATCCATTCTGCAGGACGACGGTGGCGTCATCGTTCGCAATACCACCGCCCTGTCCGCCGTTCGTGGTGTTGCCGGTGACGCTCGTGTTGTTCAGGGTTATCGTGCCCTTGGCCGCAAAAATACCACCGCCATCGGTGTCACTCGAGGGGGCTTTGGCGGTGTTGGCTGATAC
>JALYWD010000665.1 GCA_030852885.1 Chloroflexota bacterium
CGATCATGACGTCATCGCGCTGCGAACGACGGCACAGCCGGTGCACCGTCCGCGCGCGATGCGTTGACGGTCCCTACGCTTCTCTCCCCCGCGCCACCCGCTCCCGCCAATCCACCCGGTCCAGCCGCGCGGTCAGCGACGCGCGGATCAGGATCTGAGGCTGTCAATAAGGCACTCGGCCCTGAGCCATGCGATTACGGAACGACAGACCTACGCCCGCTCCAAGATTGCAATTGCCATCCACGTTGCTGGCAAGGGTGCTAACGACCAATACCGTAGCAATCACATGGGTGCCTCCTGGCGAGTGCGTCAGGCGCGGAGAACAACGCACGGCTTGAAAAGAACACTAAGATCTGAAGTTAGTTGAGACCGTAAGAGGGCCGCGCCTATCAAGGAGAATGGAGATTCAGCACTCACAGCGTTTGCTCCCGGAATATTGTCCAGGCTCAGCCAAAACTTCTCTGCGGCAATTTCAGCATCGTTCATATGGTGAATGCCTTTGGCGGCTCCAGTAACAAAGGCTTCCCACAAAAAGAGATTTGCTTCGCGGTCACGAAATCTCTGCCAATCTACGGTAGGAACAACCGGTTTTGTCATGGCCTGCCGAATACCTTCGAGAACCCATACGGACTCAGTAAGGCCAGTAGCAAGTGCGCCACACCCGGCCCCTGCAGCCCAGGCGCGATTCCCCTCACCGACTCGCGCACTGGTCAGGAGTTCTGGGTCCTCAGTGATTGGGACGAAGAGCGGACATTCAAACCCGAGAGCAACTCGTTTGCCTTGATCAAGGTCCATCACTATTCCGGCAACCAACTTCCGAATATCGTGACTTGATTCCATATTCTGACCCGTCCTACGGCACCAACCAAAACGATTCCTCTTAACTGAGCCAACATCGACAGCCCAAACAACAACGTCGTTCATAGCCTCACCCTTCCCAGATTTAACTGCGCTCCGCGATAGTGATGCCTGGGGAGACACCCTCCACTCATGATCGGCCTATCTACTACTTCACTGTCCGCTAAGATAGTATGAAGTCTCGTCTGTAGGGCTCCACAGGCCGTGAACTGTGAATGCAAGTGAGGGAACAGGTGCTGCACTCCCCTTCAGGCGTACTCGTTGTGGTCCCCTGTGGCAAGAGCAAGATTTGGAAGCACCAACCAGCGCGCGGACCAGTGCCGGCAGCAGATGCCTACGTCGGTGAGCTGTTTCGCCGCAACCGCCGGTACGCAGAGCAGTTCGGCGACGCCTGGGTAGTGCTCAGCGCCAAGTACGGGTTCATCGCACCCGATTTCCTGATTCCCGGCCCCTACGAGGTCACGTTCAAGGATCGGTCGACGCAGCCGATTGAGATCGCCACGCTTCGCGACCAGGTCAATTCCCTGGACCTCAGCCGGTTCGCGGTCGTGGTTGGGCTCGGTGGCAAGGAATATCGCGCCGCCATCGAACAGACCTTCGCCGGGACACCGACGCGCCCCGTCTTCCCGTTCGCAGGCCTCCCACTCGGCTTGCTGCTGCGCGCAACCCGGCAGGCAACAGACTCAGGTGATCCAGGGTTTGCTATGGAACAGGATGGGCATGAGTACTCCCGCTGACTTGCTCCAGTGGTCCGCGTGGCGTCCGCTCGCCACGGCCTCGCGAGACAAGGAGATTTCGTCCCTCCCCGGGCTATACCGCATTCGCCGGATTGGCCGGGACAATTTGGACTACATCGGGCAAACGGGCTTACCACTCCGGCAACGCGTGGCCATGCTGCGAGGCATATACAAAGAAGAGATGCCGTACGCCGACCCCCATACGGCGGGGCCCGCGCTCTGGGCCCTGCGCCATGCCACTGGCTGCGACTTCGAGTGCTCGGTGGTACCCATCGAGGGCTCGACGCCGTGGCGGAAAGGGATGGAAGCCGTCGCGATTGCCCTGTATCGCCAGGCTATCGGGCGATCGCCGACGGTGGAGTTCGGGCGCATCGCAGAAGGCTATCACCCATCTTCCGGCAACAGTTCCAGGCTCGAGGCCGCTGGGAAGCGATTTCGAGGAGGTCCCGCGACTGGGCCACACTTCCGGCACGCTCCCGGCATCGCGCCGATGGGCAAGCTGACTGGGAATCCGCAAGCTGACTCGTGGGGCGGTCACGCTTGGACGCCTTGGTTCCCACTGCGCCAATCGAATGGTTCCGACGTCATTGCAGGGACCGGTTTGTATCGCATCCGAGGGGACGACCACCAAAGCCTGCTCTATGTCGGACAGGGCCAGGTTCCGAGCCGGCCACTCGCGCATCTCGGGAAGACAAGACGGGCCGACCACCGTCAAGGGCCGATCTTTGGGACGCAGAACCGGCTAGAGTGGGCTGCAGCCTTGAATGAGGATTGGCTCCCGCACCATCGATTGGAGCTGGAGAACGATCTGATTGCCGCGCACATTCTGACAACCGGTGACGTTCCAGTAGCGCAATTCCTGGACGGCACGACGTTGGAGTCGAGATAAACGGTCAGGGTCTTGATCCGACCGTGGTCACCATCGACAACTTCCACATGTATTGCGTCGTTTCCGAGGCACTCAGCGCCAAGCGCGCCGTCGACGCCATAACGCGATTGATGATCCCGCCTTTGCGTTGAGAACGTTGGCTAGATGAACTCCCGAAAGTTCGTCATGTGTAAGCAGCACGGAGCGCCAAATGTCATCCGATCAGGATCGCGCCGCAAGTGCAATTGCCGCTTTAGACGCATTGCCTCTCAACGAACTCGTATACGCGACCTTGTCAATTGTGAACATTCGGTTTCCAGAGCAGCGAATTGACCGTTCTGCGACCGCTGCGGACTATGCAATTACCAAAGCCAGTTCGTATCTCACCGCCGCTGAACTATGCGAGGAACGTAGAGCCGCATTGGGAACAGGTGCCCGGCTGAAGCTGGCGGAAGCAGAGGCGGTGAAAGGCACAGCCCCAGATGCATATGCGGATGCCATTGCGGAAGCAAAATTCCTGACTGCTGAAGCAGAGGTCGAGTGGCATTTCTTCACGATCTGTGCGCGGACAATCCAGCAAATGCTCGAGGTTGCAACCACGCTGGTGGGAGTCGAATTGGATGTCGAACATGCAGACAACTTGGGTTCATATGGATCACTGCGGAATCAATTCGAGCACCTAAAAGAGCGGCTAGTACCAGGCGTGGACAAACGCGAAAGGTTGATCCTGGACGCCAAAGATACGACTCACCTGCTCGTTGGTTTTCGGGTGGACGACGTCGGGCGAATCACAGTCAAGACAGCAACAGGCAATGTGGTATGCGAGGTCAATAGCGTTGGAGTCTGGAACATGAGGCAGGCTGTAGAGGAGACCTTCCGCGAACTTCATGCAAAATGCATCAAACTGCTTGAGGAAGAGTTTGCGGCACACCCAGAGAAGATTCCAAACGCCAATGTGATACGACCAGGGCTGCTGTCCCGGCGACGATTCATGAACAATGAGACCGGGATTGATAACACCGAGTAACGGTCAATGACCGTTGTCACTACTCCCCCGCGCCACCCGCTCTCGCCAGTCCACCCGGTCCAGCCGCGCCGTCAGCGCCGCGCTCACCAGCAGGTCGTCGTGGCCGCGCCCGGCCGGCACGCTCCAGCGCAGCAGGCGGCCCGGGCCTGGCAGCACCTCGTAAGTGCAGGCGGCAAGTTGGTGGCGGTAGACGCGGGTGAGGTCGTCGCCGTCGTCCGCGTACTCCTTGAAGCGGCCGCCATCGATGAGGCCGAGGAAGTCCCAACCGAGTTCGGACTTCGAGGCGCCGCTGAAGATGAAGGGCTCGACGCTGACGCGGTGGGGACCACGGCCCAGCGCGTCCGCCAGGAAGGAGGCCAGCCCGGCGCCCACCCCGGTGGCGTCAACGACGAGCGCGGAGAGGCCCCAGACGTGGCGCGCCAGGTCGACCAGTTGCGCGTGGAGGGCGGTGTGGCGCGTGCCGGTCCAGGCCAGGCGGTCCACCACCCGGTAGAGCGGGAGCTCCCGGCCGCGCGTCTCGACCTCCACGATGGTGAGGGCGGTGCTGTCGCGGCGGGCGGCGTTGTTCCACGCTTCCGGGCCGGAGCCGTGCTCCTCCTCGCCGGCCACGTCCAGCAGCCCGGCGTAGCGCTGGCC
>JALYWD010000677.1 GCA_030852885.1 Chloroflexota bacterium
GATCCACGTTCGACAGGCTCAGCCTGATCGTATCGCAGGCTGGCACGCGACGCAGCGCGCTCAGCGCACTGGCTGCCGCTGGTATTGGCGGCGCCGCGCTCCTCGCCGCCTCAGATGCGGAAGGCAAGAAGCACAAGAAGGGCAAGAAGAAGCGCAAGCGGAAGTGCAAGAAGGTCGCGGGTAAGCCGTGCACAACAGACAAGACCTGCTGCAACGGCAAGACCAACAACATCTGCGCGGTGCGCAGTGGCGCTGGAAACAGTGACAAGACTTGTTGCGGCGGTACTGGCGCCAAGTGCGGCGGCGTGAATGACATTCTGGATGCCGTCGCGCCATTCTGCTGCCAAGACTTCGAATGTAGTGCTACTGTGCCGGGCTCGACCGGTACCTGCCAGCCGGTTCCTGAACTTTAGGCAGACCTGCGGCCACAACCGGTTCAGCCCAGTTCTGACGTAACGGAGCCGCTCATAGGCGAAAGTCTGTGGGCGGCTTTTTCGCGCGCACGGCTGCGGCCCCAAGAATGCAATCTCCCGCTCGTCAGACACGGACACGGGCAGTGCGCGATTGGCTTCGCGCACTGCCCGTGCAGCGCCGAGGTGGGATGCCCCCGGAGGAAAAGGGAGATGAGGTGATTGGGCGGGGGGTTGCATCTGTGTCCGGCCCAATCGGGAATGATGCTGCTGGCGGACCTGTACCCGGGTGGGCGACCGGTCACGCAACGATCCTACCGGCACTCAACGAACAGCTGGTCAACAAACCATGAACCGTCGTTGCATCGTATCCTCCCCGCCGCACGAGAGGAGGAAGCATGCAGCGCACCCTGGGGGTGACAAGCGGAAACGCCGAGGATGAGACGGGGCCGTATCGCGGCTGGCTGCTGGGCCACTTCATCCCCGGCGCGGATCACCCGCTGACCAGTACGGATGTCGAGGTGCAGTGGGCGGATCTCCCGGCGGGGACACGGCGGGCCGAGTGGGGTTACAACGCGCGGGCGCACACGCTGGCCATCCTGGTGCGCGGCCGGTTTCACCTGCATTTTCGTGAGCGTGAGGTGCTGCTGACGCGCGAAGGGGACTACGTGCTATGGGAACCCGGCGTGCCGCACTATTGGGAAGCTGAGGAAGATACGCTCATCTTTACGGTCCGCTGGCCCTCATTGCCGGGAGACAGCCTCACCTGGGAAGGGGATATCCCGCACAAACACGAACCCGGCCGTTAGGCCGGGCACGTGCGGGAAGGGGGAGGGTATTTACTCGAGGGCGGGGGATTGGGGATCCCGGATTTCTCGCTCTCGATAGTATCTACGCCACCCCCGCGAAATCGGATTCATGCCCCAAAGAACCATCTCCAAACGCCGCCGTCCCTGACCAGATGCACGGTTCCTTCTGAGGTCGTACCGTCAGCGAAGCGTTGGCGGTACGCCACCTCCGCGGTACTCGGGTAGACCTTCCCGGTCACATTCCATGTCCATTCGACGAGTTGCACGTCATCGACGGTCATCCAGACTGGTGGTCTTTCCGAGAATTCCTCCCGGTACCACTGCGTCATTGCAACTTGTGATGTCCTGGCCCGCGCGTCTGGATGCATCCAGGCGTAGAGGCGATCATATTCGCCGGCAACCTCAAGTTCCGTCAGGTGAACGGCGGTAGCTGCCGCGTACCCGGTCTCATTGAGATAGCTTGTACGCTTGGGTTGGGGACAGCGGCCAGTGACTGGATCGGGTGATGCCTCATTGCCGGTCTGGTAGATCTCCCAGACCCAGCCCGCAGACCACCTGCCGTCCGCATCTCGCGAACATAGCCATCTTGTTCCTGCAACCCACCCGGCACTGACCATCAGGCCCGCAGGATCACTGCACGTGCCAGTTTGGGCGTGCGCCAGCGCCGGCGGCTGGCCGATACGGTTCTCATACTCGGCAAGGTCCGCGGCCGTCCACTCGACGAGCGATAGTCCGTCACCGCCCATGCCAGCGCAGACCAGCGTACTGCCTCGGTCGATAGTGGCAGTCGTGGTCGCGACCAGCATCCAGGAGACAGTGAGGGCAGGCAGGATGGCAATGAGCAGTTTGGCAACGTGATGCATCATTGCTCCCCCTACCTGGCTCTTGCGAAGACTTCACGTCCTTCGATGGCTCGTCGGAGAGGCGATGAACAGGGCGGCGCGGCTTGTCAGGCCTCGTAGTCATGCCAGGCCTTGCACCGCGCCCCACATGCAGAACTCGCCGATTGTGGACCGGCGCCAGCGCTATGGGGCTGGCGTTGCTTCAGCCGTGATTCCGGCCAGTTCTTCCTCGGTGATTTCTCCACTTGTCATGAGCCGGCCGAGAGAGTCAGTGACAAGCCAGTTTTCAGAGATCTTGCCACACTCGATGACGAAGAAGCCGGCGGCGCTCCAGTTGACTTCTGCGCCGGTATCAGTATCCGTGCCGGACCAGTGCATCATGGATGCCACCTGGTTGCCATCCGCGATGATGGGATCGACGGTGACCGAGAGATCGGTAATTGCTTCCTTCCGCTCATTCGCCCATTCCGAGGCCGCCTCGGCACCGCCCTCCGGTGTAGTCATGGGGACATCCGTTGACAG
>JALYWD010000644.1 GCA_030852885.1 Chloroflexota bacterium
CGTTGACGGTCAACTGGCCCAGGCCGGGCCAGGAGAAGACCGTCTCCGTCACCACGGCACCACCCAGCAGGGAGCCCAGCTCCAGGCCAACCACCGTCAGCACCGGCAGCACCGCGTTGCGCGCGGCGTGCACCGTCACCACGCTACGCTCGCGCAGCCCCTTGCCCCGCCCGGTCCGCGCGTAATCCTGCGCCAGCGATTCGATGAGGGAGGCGCGCGTCATGCGCGCCACAATCGCGGCGGGCCACGCGGCCAGGGTCACCGCCGGGAGCACCAGGTGGGCAAAGGCGTCGCGCGCTACGGTCAGGTTGCCGTGGAACAGGGCGCTGAACGCGAGGAACGGCGTCGAGGGATCAGCGCCCAGGCGCGGGTTCACCCGGCCGGAGATGGGGAGCCAGCGCAGCCACAGCCCGAAGATGATGATGAGGATGATACCCAGCCAGAAGGTGGGGATGGAAACCCCGAAGAGCACGACGCTGGAACTGACGTAATCGAGCCAGGTGTGACGCCGCACCGCTGCCAGCGCTCCGAAGACAACGCCGACGACGATGGCCAGCACCATCGCCGCCACCGCCAGCTCGATGGTGGCCGGGAAGCGCGCGGCGATCTCGGTGACGACCGGGGTGTTGGAGCGGTAGGAGCGGCCCAGGTCGCCACGCACAGCGCCCGCCAGGAACGAGCCGTACTGGACCCAGAGCGGACGGTCCAGCCCCATCTCGGCTCGCAGCGCGGCCAGCGATTCCGGATCGGCCCGGGCTCCGAGCACGAGTGCCGCCGGATCACCCCCCGCCGAGTGCAGCATGAAGAAGACGAGGAGCGAGATGCCCAGCAGGATGGGAATCGTGAGCGCCAGACGCCGCAAGATGTAGATGCCCATGCCGTTGGCGCCTTCCCGTGGCGGCGTTCATGTGTCCACCGCGCCTGACCCGGTGCGGGAGGAAACCGTGCGAGCAAGGATAGGACAAGGCGGATGGGGTGGATCGCCAGGCGGCAGCCTCGTGTGCGGTGACGCGGTGCGCCCGCGAGCAGCGCCACCGAACCGTGTCACCCTGGTTGGTCTGTCTCAGGGCACATCTCAACTTGGGGTGGCGATCACCCGCGCATGTCGGCCTGGGCGCAGTCGAAGGACTTCGTTCGCCACCAAAGGCGGTCCGAGGTGTCGCCCACCCTCATCTGTCATCCTGAGCCCGCAGGCGAAGGATCTCGTCCTCACCCTCTCGTCTCGCACCCAACCAGTCACCGTCCCACCACCTCCCACAGGTGTCGTCTCGAGCGCAGTCGAGAGATCTCTGCCTGTCCCACCACCAAACACCGATGCCTGCACCTGACGTACGCAGTGTCTTCGCACGCTCGCGGCCGGCGAACGAGATCCTTCGACTTCGCTCAGGCCGACACCCGTGGGGGAGCGACACCTCGTACCGTGCTGGCTGGTGGGCGAGGTCCTGCGCCTGGTCCAGTGAGACACGCGGAGAAGGTGGCGCGGCCCTGTTGCACCACCTTCTCCGCGCCGGTCTGCGCTTCCTGGGCGGGGCTAGCTCCCGGCGAGGGTGACCTCGCGCAGGACCAGTGCGCCAACCGGGGAGACCTTGAGGTTCTCTACCGTCGCCAGCGCGGCAATGGCCTTATCGGGGTAGCCCAGCACCACCATGATGCTGTCTTCCATAACCAGCTCCTGGGCCTTGAAGTAGAGCTCGGCGCGGGTGTCCGCATCGGCGGTTTCCTGCGCCTGTAGCACCAGCTTGTTGACCTCTTCGTTCTTGTAGCCCATGCGGGTCACGGCCCGCTCATTGGCGAACAGGGAGAACATCACGTTGTCCGGGTCGCCGTTGTCCCACGTCCAGTCATTGAGGAACGCCTGGGCCTCGCCAGTGTTGAGCAGGTCAAAGAACTCCGCGTCTTCCAGGGACTGCAGGTTCGCGGTGATGCCCACGGCCGCCAGATCAGCCTGGATCAGTTGCCCGAGCACCGGCCAGAAGGAATTGGTGCGGTTGACCAGGTCGAAGGAGATATCGGTCAGCCCAGATTCGGCGATCAGCGCCCTGGCCGCCTCTGGATCGTAGGCGTACGTCTCGGCGAGCGACGGGTCATAGCCAATGAGCGTCGGCGCGATCGGCCCCGCCCCCAGCGTGTAGTGCCCGGAGGAGACGACCTCGGCCACGTTCTCCTTGTTGATGGCGTGCTGCACCGCCTGGCGCACCTGCTGA
>JALYWD010000730.1 GCA_030852885.1 Chloroflexota bacterium
TCACGATCCCAGTCGCCGGTGTGGATGTTGAGGAACTGGGTCGTGGTGGCGTTGGTGTACTCGCTGCTCATTTCGCCGGTCAGCAAATAGCGGAGCAGGTCGGGGATGAGCAGAAGCGTCTCGGCTCGCTCGAGCGCGGTCGAGCCATTGCGCTTGAGCGCATAGAGCTGGTAGAGGGAGTTTGGGGCGATGAACTGGACGCCGGTTTGCGCGAAGATGTCCGCGGCTGGGACCTTGCGCAGCACATCGTCCATCGCGCCGAGCATTCCCTCATCGCGGTAGTGATAGGGATTGCCGGCAAGTTCCCCGTTGCGGTCCAGCAAGCCGAAATCGCAGCCCCAGGAATCCAGCGCGATGCTGGAGAGTTCTCCTATCTCGCTGCTCAGGTCGCAGGCGGCGCGTATCCCCTGCATGATTTCATGGAACAGGCGGAGAATGTCCCAGTGCAGATGCCCAGCGGCACGCACCGGATCGTTGCGGAAGCGGTGAACTTCGCGCACGCTGAGCCGCTCGCCATCGAAGCTGCCGGCGAAAACCTTGCCCCCGCTGGCCCCGAGATCGACTGCCAACGCGGTCATGTCGCCGCACCTCGCGACGTTAGATTTGGCCCACGCACGCCTGACTGTTTCCTTCCCGGTTGCATTGCGTCGAATTTCCAACGCGGGATTATGCCCTCGCAGGCTTGTTCGTGACGAGTCCGCGAGCGTGAGGGGCCCGGGGCAGCGGCCGGCAGAGACTCCGCTACGCCTGTGGAGTGGCCCACATTTCTGGGTCGCGTACCGCTTCGACCACGTGGCGGATGGCTGTAATGACCACGTCGGGCTGGGTGATCTGGATGTAGTGCGCGCTCTGGTCAGCCACCAGGTGTTGCGCATCAGGTGTGAGCGCGACCAGGTCCCTCTGCGCCGAGAGCCAGGCCTTTTCCAGCTTGACCGGCGAGAACCCGAGCGAGGATTCGGGGATACCGAACGGCTCGGTGCGCGTGATGACGACCAGGGGTTTGTTCAGGTACGGAGTTCTGGCGGCGGCATGGCGCATCTGCGCGAAACTGGCATCGACATCGAGGGTTTCCAGTGCGGGGTACTGCTCCAGGACCTTCGGCACGAGTTGGATGGCGTTGCGGTAGTGCTGCCATTCATCTGGCGCGAGGTGATTGGGGATCGTTTCCGGAAGAGCATCCACCATGACCAGGCCCGCGACGTCTTCCGGGTAGATGCTGGCATACAGGCGGGAGAAAAGGCCGCCGAACGAATGGCCGGCGAGCACATAGGGTCCGGGCACGCCAGCCGTGTGCAGGAGCGTGTGGAGATCGCTGACCACGTCCAGCGCAGTGCGCGGCATCGGCACCGGGTCGCTGCGGCTGAGGTGCTCGCCATCGAGGACAGTGCCGGGGCGGTCGTAGGCGCAGACGCGGGTGAAGCCAGCGACGCCCGGCAAGACGGCGGTCTGGCCCGTAGCAGGATCGATGGCGATGCTGTCCCAGATATCCGCGTCATTGCGGTATCCCGAGACCAGGATAACTGTCGGGCCGCCCTCGCCACGGCACTCCAGGAACATCGTGCGCCCGCCGCCAATATCGACGAGGCCAGCGAAGTCGCCAGAGGTAGGCACGGGCGTTGCGAGCAGGTCCGGAGTGGGGGAGCCTGCGTCCTCGGCCGCCAGCGCAAGAGGCATCCCGGCGCCGAGCAGCAAGATGAGCAGCGTGGTCAAGACCCTGAATGGCAGCCAGCGGGTCATGGCTTCCTCTCCGCGGTGAGGCGGCCCACAGTGTATGGGCCGCCCCTGATCGCGATTGCCTAGTACCCGCCGACGGAGATCGCCAGCCCATCCCTGGGCATGGCGGCGGCGCTGGTGATGAACAGGATCACGCCGTCGTGTGGCGACGTGAGTTCGGTCAGGGTGTCGCCGTAGAGATTGCCGATGCGGCCCAGCGACTGGCCGGCCTTCACCTTGTCGCCCGTCGCGACCGAGGGATACCACATCCCCTCTTCAGGAGAGCGGATCCAGGTGAACTGATCGACTCGCGTGACCTTGTTGATCGCGGTGTCTCCGGGCAGCACGCCCAGCGAGCGCAGGGAATTGAGCACACCATCGACCATCATCTGGGTTTCTGGCTCGGTGAGCAGACCCGAGCTGCCGGCCTCGGCGATCAGGCTGGGGATACCAGCGGCAGCGGCGGCGTCGCACGTCGTGCCGGCCAGGCCACCTGGCTGCGGGCGGGACGCAACGGCGTAGGGCAAGCCGAACGCTTCGCAGAGCGCCCAGGATTTGGCATCCACCTCGTCATTGCCACTGACGCTGTAGACCGAGAAGGGGTAGAGCGCCTCTACCATGTCGCCGCCGTGCAGGTCGAGGAGGGCGGCGGATGGCGCGATGACGGTGCGGAAGATGGCGTCATCCAGGACTTCCGAGAAGGTGCCTTCCGGGTTCCCCGGAAAGAAGCGGTTCGGGTTCTTGCCGTCAACCGGGGAGACAAAGGGCGTGCGTGGCAGGAACGCCGGGACATCGATGATCGGCAGCGAGACGACGGCGCCGCGCATGGTCGCCGGATCGAGGGACCGGGTCGCGCGGATGTTGCCTTCGATCGCCGGGTACTCGGCCGGGTGCACCCCGGAGATGAGCGCCACGCGGGGGCCATCCTCGACACCGCGCACGACCGTGTAGGGCCAGGACCACTCGGCCAGCATGGGGTGGCTGAAGCGCAGCGTGCCGCGCCGGACCGTGCCAGGGGCAGGCAGTTCGATGCCATCCAGGGCATCGGCGTCGTCACGGGGGAAGGTTGGTTCAGACAAAACTGGCTCCTTCTTGCCTACTTGCCTACTGCATACGGGGATCGAGCGCATCGCGCAGTCCATCGCCAAAGAGGTTGAAGGCGAGCACCGTGATCAGGATGGCCAGCCCGGGAAAGAACCCGAGCCA
>JALYWD010000739.1 GCA_030852885.1 Chloroflexota bacterium
GTGCTCTTCGAGTACGAGTTGCGCCACCTGACCCTGCTGCGCTTCGTGATCTGGCGTATCGGCGTCGACAGCGGCTGGACCGCGCGGCCCGGCTTCTTCGGGCGCGGTGTCCCGGCGCTGATGGGCGCGGTGTTGTGGGAGGAGTGGCGCGCCTCCGAGCAGTTCCTGGGGACCGCGGACGAAATATGGGCGGCACTCTGGCGCACCATCGAGCTGTTCCAGGTTCTCGCCACCGGGATAGCGGCTGATCTCGCGTTTGCCTATCCCACAGACCTGGACGCACGGATGGTGAGCTACCTGCGCGATATCCAGAGCCTGCCGCGAGCACAATAACCGGGCCGGAGGGTATGCTCCGGCCCGGAAGGGTTGACGACGCGGGGTTATGCGCTGGAGTTCGAGGTTGACCACTCCTGCATCGCCTGCTTGCCGGGGCGATCAACATGGACATGTTTATCGACTCGGGTAACCCACGACATCGGAATCCAGTGGTGCTGGCCGCTTTGATCCTTGGTCAGCTTGATCATGTTGCCGGGGTCTGTGTGATCAACGGTGGCAAACTGCTCACCATCAGAACAGACCACTGGCATGTGGGGCTTGATCTGGGTGGCGTCAATAGTTGTCGTGGTAGCCATGAAGATGATCTCCAGACTGCGGGCCGCTTTGCCCATGCCAGATGTGTCGCAGAGGGTGTGCTACGGACGGGCGCGAACGTGGCCTGGGGCACACTGCCGTTGATCGTGCAGGAGGCAAGAACGCGTGCCGATGCTTTTGGCGCAAACAGGCAATGTGGTGGGACGGCAGGCGTCAATACCGCACGGGTATGCGGTGCGGCCCTACACCCCGGACGATGCCGCTGCCCTGGCCAGGCTCTACTTCGCAGCCTATCCACCGGGAGTCGCCTGCGCTACGTTGGACGAGGCGCGTGACGATCTCGCGGCCACGTTCTCCGGGAAGTACGGCGAGTTGTGGCTGGCAGCCTCGCCCGTGGTTCTCCGCGACGATGACCTGGTGGCTGCCGTCCTGACCGTGCGCCGAGGGAGCTGGGAGCACGCGCCGGACTGCCCGTACATCATTGAGGTGTTCACCGCGGCAGCACAGCGGCGGCGCGGCCTGGCGCGGGCGGCGATACAGGCAGCGATGGCAGTGCTGCACGCAGCGGGAGAAACGCGCGTGGCCTTGACCGTGGAGGACACAAATGCCCCGGCCCGGGCGCTGTACCACTCGCTGGGGTTTGTGGGGGTGGAGGGCACGTGATGGCCGCTGGCCATGACATCGAAATGGAGATCACCCCGCCATGACCATTGATGAGTTCTTTGCCGGGTATGTCGATGCCTTCAACCGTTCGCTGGGCGATGCGGTGGACGCCGAAGGGATTCGCCGACACTTCAGTTCCTGCTTCGTGGGGGCTGGGCCACAGGGTGTCCAGTGCGGCCAGAACGACGCGAGCTTTACGGAAGCCCTGGAGCAGGGCTACGCCTTTTACCGGAGAATCGGGACACGGGCCATGGCCGTGCGAAGCATCACGAGCATTCCCATTGATGATGCGCACACGATGACGCGCGTTGCCTACCGCGCGAGCTACGAGAAGCCAGAGGGCGAGGCGCTCGACCTCGACTTCGAGGTCAGCTATATGCTGGCCGCACCGGATGAGACGTACGAAATCTTCGCGTTTGTCACCGGCGATGAGCGGGCGCTCTACGAGGAGCATGGGCTGCTGCCGGTCGCCGATGCGTCCTGACGCTGGCGCTGGCGGGAGCGGCATTCCGGGCCGCATGGTGGAACTGGACCAGGCCGGAAAGCACCTGCTGCGGGAGGCCATTGGAGAAGCGCCGGAAACGCTGATGAGCCAGGAGCAGCTACGGCGTGGCCTGTGCCGGGCGTGGGTGCTGGGAGTGCCAGAGCGCCCACTGGCAGCGGCCGCTGTGCAACCCGATGCGTTTCCCGGAGACGTCAGTGCCTACGGTAATGATGCCCAGGCAATATTTGCCTTGCTGCGCAGCATCGAGGATTGGGAGGCGGCAGCCGTCGCCACCGCCCAGGCGCGACACGTTGCGGAGTGGCTGGGATGGACGACGCGGCGGAAGGTGACCTTCTCCCGCGAGCATTTCTTCGCTCTGGAGACGCCCTTGCCCACGCTGCCGCACCCGGCGGTGCGGATGCTGGGCCAGGCAGATCTGCCGCTGCTGGAGGCGGCGACCGATCCGCTGGGCATGGGTGACTGGCGCTTCGGCAGCCCGCAGGTGCTGCTCGCGGAGGGGTTGGCCGCAGGCGCCGTGGTGGATAGCGCACTGGTGGCGGTGGCGTTCACGGCGGCGCTGGGGGAGCGCTACGTGGATGTGGGCATCGTGACGCGCGAGGACGCACGCGGGCAGGGACTGGCGACATCGGCGGCGGCGCTGGTGTGCGCGGCAATCCAGGCGGGTGGGCGAACGCCGATCTGGGGCACGAGCGCGGAGAACGCGGCTTCGCGGCGGGTGGCCGCGAAGCTCGGGTTCCGCGAGGTGGCGCAGCGCGTCTATCTCAACCTGGGATGAGGGCGGGCGCTTCCTGCTGGGCGGAGCGCCCGGAGTACCAGGCGAGCGTGGCGCGCAGGGCGTCACGGTGCGGAGTGGGAGTGCCGCCAAAGGCTGCCTGATAGCGGCTGCCATCGAGAATGAAGGGCGCCGTGAACTCATAGGCGAGTTCCGGCAGCTCACGCAACACCGGGTCGAACAGCCCGGCGAGCCTGATCAGCAGCGGCGAGTATGTGCCGGGCCGGGGTGGCTGTCCGGCAAGCTCGCTGGCCAGTGTCAGGAACTGGCGGCCGGTGAGCGGTTCTGCCGCAGGGGCGTGCCAGACCTGTCCCTGCG
>JALYWD010000123.1 GCA_030852885.1 Chloroflexota bacterium
GGACCGACGGCGGCTCGGATAGGCGCGGCGGCATCATCCGCTTCCAGGAGTCGCTCAACCTCGCAGGCAACGGCCGTCACCACGCGCTGCTCGATCTCCCACAGGTCCGCATCCGAGAGGTCCTGACAGTCAGGCACGTTCCACATCAGGTGAAAGCCGTTGGAGCCGGAGAACTTCACCAGCGGCGCGAGCCCCTGTTTTTCCAGGGTACCGGCGGCGTACCGCGTGGCAATACGAGCCATCTCCAGTGACAGGCCGCGGGCGTCGATATCGAGGACGAACCACGCGGAGCCATCTTCAGCGCGGATGTGCCCGTGGAACCCCTCGGCGTACTGCCAGACCCAGTCCACGATCTGTTGCGGCTCATCGATGAAGATCCACAGCGCCGAATCGGTGCTGCTGGGGTGGCGGCGAAACACGATGCGAGGGGAGCCGGGGTAGCGGCTCTCGATGGAAACGCGCCGCCCGGCCAGGTACGGGGCCATGCGGTCGGCAACCTGCTGGTAATAGCTGTAGTACTTGCCTGGCAATGGCGTCTCCTGACTACTCCGCGAGATTGCGCGGGCCGAAGGCTCTGGGTAGCAATTCGTCGATGCTGGTCACGATGCCATCCTCGCCGTCGTCTAGCAGGATGACCATATCCCCATCGACCGGGCGAAACTCGTTCAGGACCTGGCGGCACGCGCCGCAGGGCGAGGTGCCCGCGGACCGTGGCGCGGAGACCGCTACCGCCCGAATTTCGCGATGCCCGGCGCTGGCTGCTGTCGCCACCGCCGACCGCTCCGCGCAGATCGTGAGCGGGTAGCTCGCGTTCTCGATGTTGGCCCCGGTAATGATGGAGCCATCGGCGAGCAGCAAGGCCGCCCCGACCGGGAAATGGGAGTAGGGAACATATGCGTGCTCGGTGGCCTTCCGGGCGTGGTCGAGCAAGGTGCGCCGGGTGTTTGTGTCCATCGTCCTCACCGATTACTGTGCCCGAAGGCGCCGCGATCATCGCATGTCGTCTCATGATCCGTCACCGCGTGGACAGGTAGCGTTCTTTCCAGGCCGCTTCGGTTGCCGCGGGGACGCGCACGAAGAGCGCGGTCGCCGTCGCGATGACCTGGTCGTCAGCCTCACGTACGATCTTGCCCGAGGCTGAGATCGCACGCGAGCGCACGTCGGTGACGGTTCCATGCAGGGCAACCGGCTCGCCAACGTGCAGCGGACGGCGGAAGCGAACCTGCATCTCACCCGTGACTGCCCAGATGCCTGCCTCCGCCACGGCCCACGCCATGGCCTCGTCAAGCAGTGTCGAAATGATCCCACCATGCACGACATGTTCATACCCCTGGTGCGCTTCCAGGGGCGTGAAGGTGGCACGCACTCCATCAGCTTCTGGCGTGAAGCTCAGGTGCAGCCCGTGGGGATTGGCCGCGCCACAGCCAAAGCAACCGTGGTCAACGCGGACCTGTTGCGGAGTGACGTCCTTGCCTGATTCAGTCATCTGTCCAAATCCCGCATCGAGCACGTTGGCGCGAGGCCGCCAGGCGACCTAGGCTATTCGTCAGTATTGCGTCTGCCTCCCAGGAGTCACCATGCCGAACTACCAGGAACTTCTCGACCGTGCACGCCAGGGCGTTCGCGAGGCCGATCCCGAATCTACCAGGCAGTTGCAGGGGAGCGGCGCGACCCTCATCGACGTCCGGGAGCAGGACGAGTTTGACCAGGGCGCGATCCCGGGCGCCATCCACATCCCGCGCGGATACCTGGAGATGCGCGTCGAGAACGCGGTTCCTGACCGCGACACGCCTATTGTCGTCTACTGCGCGGGTGGCACGCGCTCGCTCTTCGGTGCAGAGACATTGCAGCAACTTGGGTACTCGAATGTGCGGTCGCTGGCCGGGGGATTCAACGGCTGGAAGACGGCGGGACTGCCGTGGAGCATTCCCCAGACGCTCACGCCCGACCAGCGGCGGCGCTACAGCCGTCACCTGATCTTGCCGGAGGTAGGCGAGGCAGGGCAGCGAAAACTGCTCGGTGCGCGGGTCCTGATCGTTGGCGCGGGCGGCCTCGGTTCACCAGCGGCGCTGTACCTGGCGGCGGCGGGGGTGGGCACACTCGGCATCGTCGATGATGACGTGGTCGATGACTCCAACCTGCAGCGGCAGGTGATCCACTCCACGGAACGGCTGGGTATGGGCAAGGCGGCATCCGCCCGGGCAGCGATCACCGCGCTGAATCCAGATGTGCAGGTCATCACCCACGAAACGCGGCTCAGCAAAGAAAATGTGCTCGACATCCTCAGTAGCTACGACGTAATCCTGGACGGTACCGACAACTTCGCCACGCGCTACCTGATCAATGACGCCTGCGTGCTGCTCAACAGGCCGAATGTCCACGGCAGCATCTTCCGCTTTGAGGGCCAGGCCACCACGTTCGTTGCCGGCGAGGGCCCGTGCTACCGCTGCCTCTTCCCCTCGCCACCGCCACCGGAGCTTGCGCCAAGCTGTTCCGAGGCGGGGGTGCTTGGCCTGTTGCCCGGCATGATCGGGATGATCCAGGCCACCGAAGCCGCCAAGCTGGTGCTCGGCATCGGGGAGCCGCTGATCGGCCGCCTACTCACCTATGATGCGTTGGCGATGGAGTTCCGCGAGTTGCGGCTGGCGAAAGATCCCCACTGCCCGATGTGCGGCCCGGGTGCACCGGAGAGCCTGGACGAGATCGAGTACACCGATGTGGGGTGCCGGATACCGCTCGCGGTGTAGCGAGCGGAAATTTGCTCCGGGACATCCGCCGTAGCTCACCCTTGCTCCTGCGCCGCCTCCAGATGTTGCGTTGGCTACTGCTTTTGCATGCCACACCCGCCAAAGTTGGCATTCTTGGCACAGTTGGCACACTTACCCTCCGCCAGGGTCAAGACCGAGCGGACTGCCACTACCCCAGCCCGAGCCCCATGGCCTCTCGCACCTGATCCATCTTGGCGGCGGCGCGGACGCGAGCGCGGTCGGCGCCGCCGGTGAGGATGGCGCGCGCTACGTCTGGATCGGCATTGAGTTCCGCAAGCCGAGCCTGGATCGGCGCAAGCGCGGTGACGACGACCTCCGCCAGATCGCTCTTGAAGGCGCCGTAGCCCTTGCCGGCGTAGCGCGCCTCGATATCGGTAGTGGAATCGCCACTGAGCAATCCGTAGATGGTGATGAGGTTCGTGAGCGCCGGCTTGTCCGGCACGGCGATCACCTCGCTTCCGGAGTCCGTCACGGCGCGCTTGATCTTCCGCCGGATGACGTCTGGGCTATCCGTGAGCGCGATGGTGGCATTCGGGTTGGCGTCGCTCTTGCTCATCTTCTTCAGCGGGTCTTCGAGCGACATGATGCGCGCGCCGCTCTCCTTGATGTCGGCGGCGGGCAGCACAAAGGTTTCCCCGTAGCGCTGGTTGAAGCGGGTTGCGGCATCACGCGTTAGCTCGATGTGCTGCTTCTGGTCCGCGCCAACCGGGACCAGGTCAGTGTCGTAGAGCAGGATATCGGCGGCCTGGAGGACCGGGTAGAAGAAGAGCGCGGAACTGACCTGCTCCTCTTTCCCGCCGGTCTTGTCCTTGAACTGCGTCATGCGGCGCAATTCGCCGAATTGCGTCACCGAGCTCAGCAGCCAGCAGAGTTCCGCATGCTCACGCACGTCGGACTGCACGAAGATGATCGACTTCTCCGGGGAGAGGCCGGACGCCAGCAACATGTTCGCCAGGTTGACAATGTTGTTGCGCAGTCCCTCGCGAGAGGTTGGCAGCGAAATGGCGTGCAGGTCCACGATGCAGAACACGTTGTCGTACTGGTCCTGCTGCGCAGCCCAGTTGCGGATAGCACCGAGGTAGTTGCCGAGGTGAAAGTCTCCGGATGGCTGGATGCCGGAAAAGACCTTCTTGCGCGCCAGCGTGGCGCCGGTTGCGGATACAGATTGCGGTGCGGTAGCGACGTCCCCGGCCACGATTCCTCCCTGAACAGGACTCATGCATTCAGGCCGGGAAGTATACCGGGAGCGGGGAGGGGATCAGGCGGAGCAGGTCTCCAGCCAACGTTCGCCGTACAGGCGCATGCTCTCCAGCACCGGCAAGAGCGCGTGACCCTTGTCCGTGAGCTGGTACTCGACCCGAGGCGGCATCTCGGCGAAGCAGGTGCGATCAACGATCCCTGCCTCCTCGAGGCGGCGCAGGCGATCCGCCAGGGTCTTGGGACTGATGCTGCCCAACGAGCGCTGTAGCTCACCAAATCGGCGGCTACCCGTCTGCAAATCGCGCACGATGAGGGGAGTCCAGCGGTCGCCGATAAGAATGGCGGTTCTTGCGATTGGACAGGCGATTTCTTCGCATCGCTCAACGACAGTCATCATCTTTCGGAGCCTTGCGCAGGATCTATACCTGGGGAGAGCACGAGTAGATCGAGCCTGAGGGGTACGATAGCACGATGGCTGGAGCCGCCGTTGACGTGTGGATGGAGCAGAGTGACGTCAGCAAAGGGATTTCGCCGGGTGCGGCGGGAGGAGCAACAGGAGATCACTGTGCCCACGCCGGCAGTGATCGGCGTGCTGGGTGACACGCATTTGCTGCGTGGCGACGTTCAGTCACGCCTCGCCCCGGTGCTCGATCTTTTCCGCCGGGCCACCGTTGATCTGATCCTGCATACAGGCGACACGGGTGTACTGGCGCTGCTGCGCGTACTGGAAGAGATTGCCCCGGTGGCGGCGGTGCGCGGTAATGCAGACCCCATTGAGACGCTGGATGCCTTGCCCGACCGTGTGCTGATTCACGTGGGAACGAGGACGGTTCTGCTACTGCATGGGCACCTGGGAAAGACGGCGCTGTCCACGGCGCGTCGGGCAGCCAATGATGAGATTGACCTCCTCGTGTTTGGCCACTCTCATCAGCCGCTCATCGACCGCGAGGGCCGCACGATCCTGTTCAACCCCGGCTCCCCGACGGAGCGACGCTGGAATCCCCACTTCGGGATTGGACTGATCACCGTGACCGACGAGCGCATAGCGCCAGACCTGATCCTCTTCGATGAGATGGCGCACCTGGTGAACGTCGCCGTTTGAGGGACGCTATCCCATTGCCAGCATGGACTCCGGCGTCGCCGTGGGCGCCGGCGGCAGCGTCGCGGTCGGGATGCCGACGGCTGTCGTGAGGGACCCGGCTACACCATCTGGCGTGACGGCGGATAGGTCGATGTAGCTCTCTTCGGCGAGGGCGAACGTTTCCTGGACCAGGGGGAGATCCGCCCACGACAATGCCCGTGTTTCGATCATCAGGACAATGCACGCGTTGTTGCGCTCCGCAAAGGACTGCGCAACCCGTCGCAAGTCACCCGGGGAGCGAATTGGCTCAATCTGCCGGACGGAACGCGCCACGATCTTGGCGTGGAAGAACTGGATGACAATCTTGGCCACCGCCGCAATTGGCACGGAGAGGATCAGGCCGAGAGGCCCCGCCAGAGCGGTGCCGGTGACCAGCACGAAGATGACCGTGAACGGATTGAGGTGCACGAAGCGCCCAATGACCAGCGGGATGACGAATGCGTCTTCCAGTTGGCGCAGCGCAAAGTAGATCAGGCCAACGACCAGTGCGAGCGAGGTGTTTGACCACCCGAACGGCGCGGTGGTCTGGAAGAGCGCGATGGTGACCGCGATGCCGCCGGCGGTCCACGGCCCAATGAGCGGGATGAGCTCCAGGAACCCGGTCGCGATTGCCAGCGAGAGGGCGTAATCGACATCCAGGATGTGCAAGGCGACGTAGGACGCCGTGGACATGATGACGACCAGCAGCGCCTGACCGCGCAGGTACGCGCCGAGCGTCGTGTTGACGTCGGTCATCAGGCGGTCGTACTCGCGGTGGTATTTGCGGTTGATCGCGTCCCGCAGGGTCTGCATGAAGCGAGGTCCAAAGACCACGAGGTAGAACGACGAAAAGAGATAGATGAAGACCTCGAGGGCGAAGGTGAGCGTTGAAAAGAGGAGCGGCACGGCCTCCGTTCCGGCCAATTCAGCCGCCTGCCGTCCAAAGTTGCGAATCCGCTCGTTGACGACGGCGATATCGACTTGCTGGAAGCGTGGGTCAACCGCCTTGCGATGCTGCAGCCAGGAATCAATATCGCGTAGCACCGCCGGGACAAGCTGGCGTTGCACCTGCTCGCTCTGGGCCACCAGCAGGGGCACGAGATTCACGACCGCGCTGTAGATAACAAAGCCAACAAAGATGTAGAAGGCCAGTGCGACGACCTGCTTGGGCAAGTGGGTCTTGCGCTGGATGAAAGCGACGATGGGGTGGAAGAGGTAGGCGGTGATAACCGCCCAGACGAACGGGGCCAGCGCGTGCCGGGCCAGGTAGAGCACGACCAGCAGCAGGGCAACGCCAATCCAGACAACCGTGGCGCGGGCGCGGGCCGAGAGCGCTACGTCCATGCAGCGGTCCAGGGTTTGTGACCAGTCGTCGTCACCGGCTTGCACCCCCATGGTTGCCAGCTTCTCTGGCAGGACGGCAGCACGCAATTTGCCCTGTTTGGCTGGCGGATTTTAGCATGGAGCATCTTTTGGCCTGCCAGCGGGCCGGCATCGTGGTACAGGAGCCGCATTCCATGGCGATCAACTTCCGCTTTCCGGGGCCCACGCCGCTGCCGCCACGCGTGCGAGAAGCGCTTGGTCATGAGATGGAGCCACACCGTGGCCCAGCATTCCGCGCCCTCTTTACGGAGCTGCTGGAGATGGCGCGTGCGGCGCATCGCACAGAGCACGATGTGCTTGTCTGGGCGGGTTCGGGCTCCGCTGGCTGGGAAATTGCGGTCGTCAATCTCTTTTCGCCGGGAGACCAGGTGCTCGCCGCCGTCAATGGCAATTTTGGCGAGCGCTTTGCTGGTGTTGCCAAACGGCTGGGACTGGACGTGCGGCGGCTTGAGGTGGAGTGGGGGCAGCCGGTTCTGCCCGATCAGTTGCGCGACGCCCTGAAGGCCAACCCGGGCGTGAAAGGCGTCCTCCTGGTTCACAACGAGACGTCGACCGGCGTCACCAACCCCATGCAGGAGTTGGCGGCAGTCGTGCGTGATCACGGCGCGCTGGTCCTGGTCGATTCCGTCAGCGGCATTGGCGCCCTTCCCCTTGAGATGGACGACTGGGGCATCGACCTGGTGATGTCCGGCTCGCAGAAGGCCTGGATGTGCCCACCCGGGCTGGTGATTGTGGCGGCAGGGCCGCGGGCATGGGCGGCGACCGAGACCGCGAGTTATCCGCGCTTCTTCTGGGACATGGCGGATTCCCGCGAGTGGGCGAAGAAGGGGATGACGCCGACCACATCGCCGATGACGATGCTCTATGGCTATCACGCCGCGCTGCAACTCATTCACGAAGAGGGCATCGAGAACGTCTGGCAGCGCCACCGGGAACTGGGCGAGTTCACGCGCCAGGCGGTGCGAGACGCCGGACTGGAACTCTTCGCCGCGCCTGGCTACGAAAGCAATTCCGTTACCGCCTTCCGGCCTCCCGACGGTGTGCCAGCCAGCGAGATGCTGGCGATCATGCGGAATCAGTACGGGGTCGAGGCGCAATCGGGGCAGGCCCACATGGTCGAACAGATGGTGCGCGTGGGCCACATGGGCTGGGCCCACATGCCGGACATGGTGGAGGCAATGGCGGCGGTCGCCGCGACCACCGCGCAACTCCGGGCGAGGACCACCGAGGCCTCCGCGGTGTAGCCGCCGCTGCTCGAAAATCCGTTGTTGCGCCAAATGGGCCGGAATCCGTATACTTCCGCCTTCGGCTTTCCGCGACGTGCCGCCAATTGGGGCGGACATCGAACGGGAAGCCTGCGGCATGTTTGTTTTTTCGGAAGGCCATATGGACGGAATTGACGTGAGCGAGCGAACAAACGAGGCTACGGCGGGAGCTGCGCCTTCGGCGAATGGCGCCGCTGAAGAGGCGGCGAATCCTGCTGTGTCCGTGGAGACGATCGCGGAGGCTGCGACGGCGATCGACGATGCCGAGTTGGACGCGGCCTCGCTCATGGAGCAGTTCCTCAACGATCCCAGCCACGACTACAAGAGCCTCAAATACGGCGATGTCATGGACGGGGTGATCATGCACCTCGACCGCGAGGAGATCCTCGTCGACATCGGGTCCAAGTCCGAGGGCATCGTCCCTTCCCGCGAGTACTCCAGCCTGACCTCGGAAGAGAAGCAGGCGCTGAATGTCGGCGACACCATCCTGGTGTTCGTTGTGCAGCCGGAGAACCCGGAAGGTCACGCGGTCGTCAGCATTGACCGCGCCCGCCAGGAAAAGAGCTGGCGCCGCCTGCAGGAGCTGCACGAGGCGAACGAGGTCATCGAGGCCGAGGTCACCAACTACAACAAGGGTGGTCTCCTCGTGAATCTCGATGGCGTCCGCGGCTTCGTTCCGGCGTCGCAGGTGACCGAGATCCGGGGTGGCGACGAGGCGAGCAAGCAGGCCGACATGGCCCGCCTGATCGGCACCTCACTGCCGCTGAAGGTGATCGAGATCAATCGTCACCGCAACCGGCTCATCCTCTCCGAGCGCCAGGCCGTTCAGGAACGGCGCGACGTGATGAAGGAGCGCCTGATCGAGGAGCTGAGCGAGGGCGAAGTCCGCAAGGGCCGAGTTTCCTCCATCTGCGACTTCGGCGCATTTGTGGACATTGGAGGGGCTGACGGGCTCGTCCACCTCTCCGAGCTCTCCTGGAGCCGCGTCCGCCACCCAAGCGAAGTCCTGCGCGTGGGGCAGGAGGTCGATGTCTACGTCCTCGGCATCAATGCCCAGGAAAAGAAGATCGCCCTCTCCATCAAGCGCACCCAGGCCGAGCCGTGGAGCCGCGTGGCCGCTGCCTACGAAGTGGGTCAGTTGGTCCGGGGCACAGTCACCCAGCTTGCCAACTTCGGCGCATTCGCGCGCATCGAGGATGGCATCGAGGGCCTGATCCACGTCTCCGAGCTGGTGGACGACCGCGTTACCCATCCGAAGCAGGTGGTCACCGAGGGTGACGATCTTCTGTTGCGCATCATCCGCATCGATCCGCAGCGCCGCCGGATGGGCCTGTCCCTGCGCCGCGCTCTGGATACACCGGATGCGGAGCTGGAGGGCGTCTTCGGTGAGGGCGTGCTGCAGGAGCGTGACGAGCTGATCGAGCGCATCCGCGTCCGTCTCGAGGCCGAGGGCATCGAGTTGGGTGACGCGTTTGAGCCAGGCGCGTACGAGGCGCAGCAGGCGGCGGCGGAAGCAGCGGCTGCTGCAGCGGCGGCGGAAGCCGAGGCGGCCGCGGCGCTGATGCCTGCCCCGAATCCGAATCTCGACAAATTCAACGATCTGGCCACGCCACGTCCGGCCGCTGCGCCGAAGCCGAGGCGTGAGCAGACCCGTCCGCAGGTCGAACTGCCTGACGCGGGCGGCGAGATGTCCGCTATGGAGATGGCCTTCGCCATGGCGGGCGCTTCGCTCGACGTCGTGGACGAAGCTACCGGGGATGATGACGACGATACAGGAAGCGAACAAAAGAACTCCTGATCGTTGTCTGGCTGGCGCTGATCGCTGGCTGATCCGGGTGACAATTCGCAGTACTTTTGTGCGCGGCAGACCAATACTGGTCTGCCGCGCCTCGTCTCACTGGAACATAACAACCGTCCAGAACGTCTCAATTGTGCACGGAGCGCGCGACACCCTTTACACGGGTGATTATCATTAGCCCAGGTTAGGTGGCCGCCCCGCAAGGCAGACCACCCAGGGCGACGGGAGACCACGGATGTCTGACAAGTTTGACAAGTTCACCGAGCGCGCCCGCAAAGTGTTGACGCTGGCTCAGGAAGAGGCGCAGCGTTTCAATCACAACTACATCGGGACCGAGCACCTGCTGCTTGGCCTGGTGCGGGAAGGCGACGGTGTTGCGGCGCGCGTGCTCAGTAACATGGGCGTGCAGTTGCCGAAGGTTCGCTCAGCCGTCGAGTTCATCATCGGCCGTGGCGAAACCATGGTCATGGGTGAAATTGGCCTGACACCACGCGCCAAGAAGGTCATCGAGCTCGCGGTCGATGAGGCGCGGCGTCTCAATCATCATTACATCGGAACAGAACACCTGCTCCTCGGTCTCGTGCGCGAGGGGGAGGGCATCGCTGCTGGCGTGCTGGAGAGCCTTGGCGTGAACCTGGAGAAGGTCCGCGCGCAGGTCATGCAGGTGGTCAGCCAGAGCCCCTCCTACAGCCAGAGCAAGCAGCAGACCAAGACCCCGTACATGGACGCGCTGGGCGTTGATCTCACGGAGGCTGCGCGCACGGGCAAACTTGGGCCACTGGTTGGCCGGTCGAACGAGATCGACCGCGTGATGCAGATACTGTCGCGGAGAACAAAGAACAACCCCGCGCTGATCGGCGAGCCCGGTGTCGGCAAGACCGCCATTGTCGAAGGGCTGGCGCAGCGCATCGTGAGCGGCGATGTGCCAGAACAGCTCCAGAACAAGCGGCTGGTGGCGCTCGATATCGGCGCACTCGTTGCCGGCACCAAGTACCGTGGCGAGTTCGAAGAGCGTCTGAAGAAGATCGTCGGAGAGGTCAAGGAGACCGGTAGCATCCTCTTCATCGACGAGCTGCACACGCTCGTCGGAGCGGGCGCGGCCGAGGGCGCGGTGGACGCCGCGAATATCCTGAAGCCGGCGCTTTCACGCGGTGAGCTACAAACCATTGGCGCCACAACGCTGGACGAGTACCGCAAGTACATCGAGCGGGATGCAGCGCTGGAGCGCCGCTTCCAGCCGGTCCAGGTTGATGAGCCGAGTGTCGACGAGACCATCCTGATTCTCACCGGCGTGCGCGGGCTCTATGAAGAGCACCACAAGCTGAAGATTACCGATGAGGCGCTGCGGGCCGCGTCAAGCATGGCCGCGCGCTATATCACTGACCGCTTCATGCCAGACAAGGCGATTGACCTGATCGACGAGGCGTCGTCCCGGGTCCGCATGTACCGGCAGGCGGCACCGCCGAGCCTCAAGGAAGCGATGGCTGGCTTGCAGTCCCTGAACCGCGAGCTGGATGCGGCCGTCTCCAACCAGGAGTTCGAGCTGGCAGCCGAGCTGCGGGATCGGGAGCGCAAGCTGCGGGACCGCATTGACTCCCAGGAGCAGGATCTACGGGACAGCAATGCCTCTGACGAGATTTACGTCACCGAAGAGGACATCGCCGAAGTTGTCTCGATGTGGACCGGCATCCCGGTGGTGCGCATCGCGGGCGAAGAGTCCGAGCGCCTGCTGAAGATGGAAGATTCGCTGCACGCGCGCATCATTGGCCAGGACGAGGCAATCTCAGTTCTCTCCAAGGCGGTGCGGCGCGCCCGCGCGGGCATCAAGAACCCGAAGCGGCCGATTGGCTCCTTCATCTTCCTGGGCCCCACTGGCGTCGGCAAGACCGAGTTGGCCAAGGCCCTGGCCGAGTTCATGTTCGGATCCGAGGATCACCTGATCAAGATCGACATGTCCGAATTCATGGAGCGCCACGCGGTCAGCCGCCTGGTCGGAGCACCTCCGGGATACGTCGGATATGAAGAGGGTGGTCAGTTGACGGAGGCGGTGCGGCGGAAGTCGTACAGCGTGATCCTGCTCGACGAAATCGAGAAGGCGCACCCGGAAGCATTCAACATGCTTCTCCAGATCATGGAGGATGGCAACCTCGCGGACGCCAAGGGACGCAAGGTCGATTTCCGCAACACCATCATCATCATGACCTCGAACGTGGGCGCGGACCAGATCTCGCGTGACATGAACCTCGGGTTCACGATCAAGGAAGACGAGGACAAGGCCAAGGCGCGCGATTACGACCGCATGCGCGAGAAGGTGACCGGCGAACTCAAGCAGACGTTCCGTCCCGAGTTCCTGAACCGCATCGACGCCGTGATCGTGTTCCACTCGCTGGCCAAGGATCAGATCCGCCAGATCGTTAATCTTGAGCTGGCCCGCGTGCGCAAGCAGTTGCTGGAGCAGGGCATCGAGCTCGAGGTCACTGAGGCGGCGATGGATCTGCTCGGTGAGCGTGGCTACGACCACACCTACGGGGCACGGCCGCTGCGCCGCATCATCCAGAACCTGATCGAGGACCCGCTCGCCGAGGGTGTGCTCGATACACGCTTCCAGTCCGGCTCCACGATCCGCGTGGACGTGGAAGAGGATCTCCTCAAGCTGGAACCGGTCAATTCCGAGGCAGGCGCCGAGTTGGCGGGCGTTTCCTGATCACCAGACGGTAATCCAGCAAACGGGGCGGCAATTACGCCGCCCCGTTTGCTGTCTCTCCGGGGAATCCCCGGCTGGAATAGAGGTACTCATGGCCAAGCCGCGTACGAGCTTCATCTGTCAACAGTGCGGCGCTGCCAGCCCGGCCTACCTGGGCAAGTGCCCGGGCTGTGGCGCGTGGAACTCGATGGTGGAAACGATCGAGGAGCGCCGCGCCGCTCCGAAGGAACGCGCCCGGCGCAACGCCGAGAAGCCGCAACCGCTTTCGGCATTAGGGGCAAGCGGCCTCACGCGCATTCACGTCCCCATCTCCGAACTGGACCGGGTGCTCGGTGGTGGGCTGGTTCCAGGGACGTTAGTGCTGATCGGCGGCGATCCGGGAATCGGGAAGTCCACCCTGGTCCTGCAGGCGGCAGCGGGATTGGGTACGGCCGCCGCGCCAGTCCTCTACGTCTCCGCAGAGGAGAGCGCGCACCAGATCCGGCTGCGCGCCGAGCGCCTCGGCGTCCAGGACGCGCACGTGCACATCCTGTCTGCAACGGACCTGGATGCCATCCTGGCCACCGCAACGGAAGAGGAACCGTCCCTGCTGATCGTGGACTCCATCCAGACTGTTTCGGTTGATGAAATCGGGTCCTCCGCCGGGAGCGTGTCCCAGGTCCGGGAATGTACGGCGCGGCTGATGCAGTGGGGCAAGAGCCGCAACGTACCGGTGTTCATCATCGGGCACGTCACCAAGGAAGGGACGATCGCCGGTCCCCGCGTGCTCGAGCATATGGTCGATGCCGTACTCTACCTGGAGGGAGAGCGCTACGGACACTTCCGGGTGCTGCGGGCCGTCAAGAATCGCTTTGGCTCGACGGACGAGGTTGGTGTCTTCGAAATGGCCGAGGCCGGGTTGCGTGAGGTGCGGAACCCCTCGGCGGCCTTCCTCGAAGAGCGCAACAGCCGCACCTCCGGATCGAGCGTGGCCGTGACGGTGGAGGGCTCGCGCCCGATCCTGGTCGAGGTGCAGGCGCTGGCGACCACGTCAGCGTTCGGCTTGCCCCGGCGGAACGCCAATGGCATCGACACCGCGCGGCTGCAACTGCTGGTCGCGGTGCTGCAGAAGCGAGTGGGGCTCGGGCTGGGGAACCAGGACATCTACGTGAATGTGGTCGGGGGCATCCGCATCGGTGAGCCAGCCGCGGACCTGGCGATGGCGATGGCGGTGGCCTCCAGCTTCAAGGATCTGGCGATCGATTCGGAGCTCGTCGCCATTGGCGAGGTGGGTCTGGGCGGAGAGCTGCGTGCGGTCTCGCAGGTCGAGCGACGATTGGCCGAGGCGCAGCGGCTCGGGTTCAGCAAGGCGATCATTCCGGCCTCGGCGGCGCGCAAGGGCACGACGGACGTAGCAGGCATGCGCGTGCTGCGAGCAGACACGGTTGGTGAGGCGATCGAGATCGGGTTGGGCGGTTAGCGGGAGGCCAACTCCAGCACGATATCCGCCAGCTTCGCGGCGGCGTCTGGTTGCGCCACGGATCGGGATGCATCGCACATCTGCTGCCGCCGCCCCGGGTCCTTGAGAATGGCCAGGCACTCCTCCAGCAGCCGGTCTGGTGTAGCGTGCTCCTGTAGCAGCATCACCGCGCCACCTGCATTGACGAGCACCCGTGCGTTGCGGGCCTGTTCATCGCCGCCGGCGCCAGGTAGGGGAATCAGGATGGCCGGCTTTCCGACCAGGGCGAGTTCCGCCACCGTGCCGGCGCCAGCGCGCCCGATCACGAGGTCGGCTGCGGCGTAGACATCTGGCAGTTCGCCCCGGATGAACTCCACGATCTTGTAGCGGCGCTGCAAGTGTTCGGGCAAGGCAGCGCGCTGGGCAGCCAGGTTGGCGGCATCATCGTTCGCGGTCGATGGACCGGTCTGGTGCAGGAGTTGCCAGCGCTCCAGGATTTGCGCCAGCTTGCTGGAGATGCGCTGGTTCAGGGGTGAGGCGCCGCGCGCGCCGCCCGTCACGTACATGACCGGCAGATCTTCAACGAAACCCATCCACTCCAGGCCACGCGCGCGGTCCCCCTCGGTCAGGGCAGTGCGCACCGGATTGCCCGTCAGCGCCACGTTGCGATGTAACCGGCGGGCTTCCTGCTCGGTCTCCGCGTGAGAAATGGCCAGGACCTCGGCGAAGCGGGCATTGATGCGGTTCGCCAGCCCGACGATGG
>JALYWD010000651.1 GCA_030852885.1 Chloroflexota bacterium
CCGGCCACCCCGAGCCCGGTGGCCAGTACCCCGGCGGCAGAAGCCTGGAGCAGCGTGCGGCGGTTCAGGGCGTGGGATCTCGAGTCGGTCATCAGTCCTCCGTGTGAGCTACGCCGTAGATCAAGCATGATCGGTGCCCGGATGGCTTGCTAGCCCTTCTGACTCGCGAACCACTCGCTGGCCAGCACGTCAAACATGCGGGCGCCCTCGAATCCCTGGGGGCCGAAGCCGGTCCAGTGGGTGACGCCCGCATCACGGTACCCCTGCTTGCGCAAGGCGGCCTGCGAGCGCGGGTTCGTTTCCTTCACCCATGACCAGAGCATGTTCAGGCCGAGCCGCTCGAAGGCGTACTCCAGCAGCAGCATTTTGGCTTCCGTGCCGTAGCCGCTGCCCCGGTGCTCCGCCTTGTAAATCCAGGAGCCGGTTTCGCCGTGGCGGGCGATCCAGTCGATGTCGTACAGGCCGACCTCGCCGATGATCTCGCCGCTCTCGCGCAGGACCACGGCGACTTCCATGTCGCTGGACGGGTTTTCCTTGCCGATCTCGCCGAACCAGTCGGCGAAGACCACGGCGCTGATCGGGAAGCGGCTGTGCCCGAAGCCGGCATCCGATTCCTGCCGGATGGTGCGCGCCATCTCGTCCGCGTCCGACGTGTTGAAGGGGCGCAGCGCCAGGCGCTCGCTGCCGATCAGGGCGTTTTGTGGTAACGACAATGAGGTGGCGGCGCGGCGTCGAGGCACAGGGTTTGCCGGCGCTGCCTGCTCCTCGTCGATGCCAACGCCAGGGTCCCCAAGTCGCGCGGTCCAGACTGGGTTCGGGTAGTCGTAGATGATGAGATCGTGCCGTGCGCCAGACCGCCACGCGCCTTGCCGCAGGCGCACGGCGGGCCGCATGCCGGCGGATGTCGCGGCGTCGCGAACGGCCTGCTGGTCTCCCGCGATGGAGGTCCGGATCATCGGGCGGTGCCGCTCGCCAGCAAGCCAGGGCAGGATGACGCGGATCGCTTCGCCCTGGGCTTCATCCCCGGCGGCGCCCAGGGTGGGATCCATGTGGAGGCGCACCTCCGCCTCGATATTCCCGGCCTCGTCGATCAGGGCGGAGCCGATGGGGCGGCCATCACTGCGCCGGCAGATGACCAGCCGGCTCAGGTGATGGGACGTCCCCTCGGGCACCTTCTTCTTGAGCAGCTCTTCCAGGGTCTCGGCCGCCACCGGGAATGGGGAGGGCCACCAGGCCATCCCCCATTTGGCATCGGCAGGTTCAATGCCGCGCAGGAAGATGGTGTCGCCAACCAGGTAGTGCAGGTTGGCATCCGGCGCGGGAGTCGTTGCCGTTTCGGTTTCGGTCAAGGGTGTCGTCGTCTCGGTTGCGGTCATGTGGCGAGCATCCTTTCCCGGGCAGGCAAGGTGAAGAGATGGCCCGCGCCCGGTAGATCGTCGTCAAGTCCCAGGTAACGGAGCGCGGCCCAGGCGCCAGCCAGGTTGCTGGTGATGACCGGCTTGCCATGGGTGCGCTCGATTTCCGCCACGGCGGAGAGGCAGTGGAAGTTGGTGCACGAGATGAAGATGGCGTCCGCCTCCGGCGAATCGACCTGCGCCACCAGGGCGGCGGCGTCCTCCGGCGTCAGTTGCCCGATCTCGCGGTCTGTGCCGCAGTCAAGCCCGGCGATGGCGCTCACCGCGAAGCCGCTCTCCTCCAGGAACCGGCGCTCGATGACGTTGATCTCCGGGAGGTACGGGGTCGCCACAGCCACGGTCGTCGCCGCCACGGCGTGCAGGGCGTCCAGGACGGCGGTGGTCGTGGTGGTGGCGGGGACGCCGGTGGCGCCGGTAATGCGCGCGCTGAGCTGACGGTCCCAACCGACGCCGTGGACCAGGCTGCCCGAGGTGCAGGCAAAGAGGATGATGCCGACCTCTGCCCAGGTCAGCAGCTCGGCTGCCCGCTCCAGTTGGTCGCCTTCCAGCATCTCGGCCAGCGCCGCCGGGGTGACCTCGCCGCGCGGCAGCAGGATGGGCGCGGGGTAGACCATGGCGCCGTCAGGCATGAGCCGCAGGTATTCCGGCAGGACGCTGCTGTCCGAGGCAAGGGTGATCAGGCCGATGCGGCCCCGTTCTCCGTACATGGCGCAAGGTGCTCCGTGTTCAACGTGCGGATGGCCCCTGTCTCGCGTCGCAGGCGCCCGCTGGCGCAGGCTCGCCTGGTCCCATTCCAGGACGCCAGGTCCGCTGCCGGTACAGCAAACGACCGTGTGCGGGCCAATCAATTTTCCAGTTGCAGGATAGCGTCTACACGGCTGCTGTCAGCGTGTCAGCCAGCGGGAGCCGCTGCCGCGCGCAGGGGGGATTGCAGCCAGGCGTCGTAGATACGGCGGGTGGCCGGCGCGGCGAAGCTCACACCCTCGCCCGCGCTCTCGTACATGACGGCTGTCGCCAGTTCTGGCGGTTCCCCGTAGGGTCCGAAGCTGGCAAACCAGGAGTGTGGTTTGGCCGTGGCGCTGTCGTTGCGCTGCGCCGTCCCGGTCTTGCCGGCGATAGGGAGCGCCATGTCCCCGAAGACGCGGTAGGAGCCGTTGCCGTTGGGATCGCTCGTCTGGTCATGCATGGCTGCCTGGAGCGCCTGCAGGGTGTCTGGCGAGACAGGAAGCTCATTGTGGACCACGCGTGTGCCCACCTGCTCCTGCTGGCCGTTGGCATCGATCAGCGTCGAGACGATGTACGGCTGCAGCACGTGGCCGCCGTTGGCGATGGCGGCGTAGGCGTTCGCTAGTTGCAGCGGGGTGACCTGCAGGAAGCCCTGCCCGATGGAGAGGTTGACGGCGTCGCCGGTGGCCCAGTAGTCCCCGAGCGTTTCCAGCTTCCACTCCGGGCTCGGCGCCACGCCGCTGACTTCCGGCAGGTAGGGGATACCCGTCGGCGCGCCCAGGCCGAACGCCTGCGCCATGTTCGGCAGCAGGTCCGGATCCTTGAGGTCCAGGTCACGCCCGATCCCGTAGAAGACGGTGTTGCAGGAGTTCACCAGCGCCTGGTGCAGCGTCTGTGGGCCCTGGGCGGGCAGGTTGGAGGCCACGGTCCAGTCCTCCCACGTCTGGGCAGCGCCCTCGAGCTGGAAGGTGGAGGGGCAGTCGAGCACGGTGTCGGCCGCGTACCCGAGGCCCTCCATGCCTGCCACGAAGGTGATCGGCTTGAAGGCGGAACCGGTGGGGTAGGCGCCCTCAGCCGCGCGGGAGAGCAGGGGACGTTGCGTCTCGGAGCGCAGCGTGGCCTGTTCCTTCTCCGAGAAACCAAGGACGAAGCCATTGGGGTCATAGCTCGGGATGCTGGCCAGCGCCAGGACCTCGCCGTCCCGCGGGTCGAGCACCACACCCGCGCCCTGCAGCTTCGGCTCGGCACGCAGCGCGTCGTAGACCGCGGCCTGGAAGTCGCGGTCGATGGTCAACTGCACGTCACGGGGTGGGATGGCGGTGCGGCTGGCGATCATCGACCGCTCCACACGAGAGCTGCACTGCACCACGATCAGGCGGCCGCCGGATACCCCGGCCAGGATGTCATCTGCCCCGGCCTCGATCCCGGCCTGGCCAACTGGCTGCCCGGGCACGAGCGCCGGGTTGGCGTCCAGTTGCTCCGCTGTTGGCTCGGCGATATAGCCGGTGATGTGCGCGGCCTTCTCGCCGAGCGGGTAGACCCGCTCCGTGGCGGATTTCACGGAGATGCCCGGCAACTGGGAGATGACATCGAGCAACCGGTCCCGCTCCGCGTCCGGGAAGTCCTTGATTGGTACAAACCAGTTGGGATCGGCGTTGGCGAAGCGTTCCTCGATGTCGGCGACCTTCATGTCGGTCAGGCCGCTGAGCCGCGTCATAATGGCGCCGTACTGCTCCGGGGGCACCTGCCCCGGCACGATGCCGACGCGCTGCACGGTGCCGTCGTACGCGAGCGGCTCGCCATTCCGGTCGAGGATCTTGCCGCGCCCGGCCGGCAGTTGATCGACATCGACGCAGCCGTCACTGCCCAGCCCGGCGAAGATGAGGGAGGGGCTCCACGCCACGCGCCAGCCCGCGTTCTCCCGCACCAGGGGGATGGCATTCTCCTCGGTGAACTCGCCGGCCACGCCAGAGTCGAACGTCACGGCCATGGGCGCACGCCGGCCGGAAACATCTCCGGCAAGCTCCGCGTGCACTGCGGTCAGTTCCGCGCGTTCCGCGATCCCCTGGTAGCGGGAGACGAAGTCATCAAGCGGAATGGCGCGCTGCACCGTGCCGGAGGTGAGTTGATAGAGGCCAGCGTAGTCCCCGGCGCTCCAGCGCTCGACCCATGCGGCAGCGACATCGGCCTCACTCATATCTGGTGCGGCGGGCGAGGCAACAGCCAGTTCCGGGTTCTGCGCTGGCGCGGTTGACTCCGGCACACCGGGGGCAGGGCTGGCGACGGCGGGCGCGTTTGGCGTGGTCTGGCCCGCCAGTTCCCGCAGGTTGGCGAAGGGCGGCAGATCGGGCCGCATGAAGAAACCGTAAGCGACAAGCCCGAGCACGAGCACGAAGAGCAGCACCCAGGGCCAGCGTGCTGGCTGAGGCTCGTAGAAAACTGGAGTGTGTCTGACGCGGCGTGCCACGAGGGTGTGTCCTGCGGTGAAAAGCCACTACCGGCTGCGGGGCAGGCATCGACGTGGCGGGGCATGCGTCCCGCACGAGGATGCCGTGAGCGCTGGCGGGCCGCTGGGAGAATGCTGGCACCCGGCATCCCATGGCGTCAAGCGGATAGAGCCATGCGGGCGCGGTGGTGTGGGGCTCGATACCTGGAGGTTGACGCTACGGCGAACCTGATGGAATAAAGTACGACAGCCGTAAGGAAGGAATAAAATGGGAGAGACACGCACGTGATGACAGCGTCGCCATCAACAGACCATGCAGATGCGCCGCCGGCCCTGACTGGCCCGCGTGGTGTGGGGCGTCGCGCCTTGCTGCGCGCGGGGCTGGGCGGGGCAGCAAGCCTGCTTGGTGCGCGGCATGTGAGCGCGCAACTGGGGCCAGGGGAGCTGGCGGCATCGCCGCGCCGGGTGCTGGTGCTCGGCGCGGGCATGTCTGGCCTCACCGCCGCCCTGGCGTTGCACCGGCGGGGTCATGATGTCCAGGTCATCGAGTACCAGAACCGTGCCGGCGGGCGGTTGCTCTCGGTTCCGCTCAAGGGTGGGCAGTTCACCGAGGCGGGCGGCGGCCACTTCCGCTCCAACATGCCGCTGGTGCTGCGCTACCTGCGCGCGTTCACGCTGCCCGTGGTGAGCCTGAACGACGGGTTGCCGCGCTATCTCATTGGCGGGGAAACGGCTCAGGCGTCCGATCTGGCGGATTGGCCCTGGCCGTTGACTGATGCTGAACGCAACCTGACCGTCTCTTCCAACCTGAATCGCTATCTGTTCCTGAACGACCTGAACACCACCACCGTGCTCGACCCGGCGTGGCCAGACGCCGCGACGTTGCAGCGGCTGGACGGCCTGACCACAGGCGACCTGATCCGGCGCGTGGGTGGCAGCGATGCCTTCGTGGCGCTCCTTGATGCACACGGTGGAACGTTCACCAGCCGCTCGCCAGCACTCGGCGCTATTCCCGATCTCGCCTACCACTTCGGGGACCAGAACCTGTTCCGCATTCGCGGAGGCAATGACCTGCTGCCCCAGGCGATGGCCGACCAGCTGGGTGGGCGGGTGGTGCTGAACGCGCCCGTGACCGCTATTGACCAGACAGGGCCCAGCGTGCGCGTGACAGTGGCAGATGGCCGCGAGTTCACGGCCGACGCGGTGATATCGACCATCCCGTTCACCGTGCTGCAGGAGATCGACGTGCGTCCGGCCTGGACCGTGGGCAAGCGGCGCATGTTCACCGAGATGGTGTGGGACAACACGGTCAAGGTGATCGTGCAAACCCGCACACCGGCCTGGCTGGCGCACGGGGTGCATGGGTGGCCCATGGCGGGCGGGGACCGCCCGTGGGAGCGAGTGATCGATATCACCGGCAATGAGCCGGGTGGCTACGGCAACGTCTTCTTCTATCTCAATGGCAGCAACGCCGACAACGTCCTCAGCAACCCTGTCGCCACGCGCGCGCAACAGGTGGTCGATGCGTTCCGGGCGGATATGCCCGATCTCTTCGATGAGGTCGTCACCGTGCAGGATTTTGCCTGGCCGGAGCAACCGTGGATCCGTGCTTCTTTTGGCGGCCCACCGGTCAATGGCGGCTGGATGATTGCCGAATGGACGCGTCCTGAAGGCCGCCTGCACTTCGCCGGGGACTTCACCACCATGAAGAGCGGGTGGGTTGAGGGCGCCATCGAGTCGGGCCTGCGGGCCGCACGTCAGGTCGATTCGGCGATCACCCCTGAGGAGGACGTGCCCGGCGCGGAGGGGTAGACCCGCTGTCCTGAGAGGAAATTCAGCTTTCGGCCGGGGGTGGGCATCAGACGATGCCCACC
>JALYWD010000007.1 GCA_030852885.1 Chloroflexota bacterium
CAGCAGCCGCGCATCCCGATCTGGGTGGTGGGTGTGTGGCCGCGCCCGAAGAGCGTGGCCCGCGCCTTCCGCTACGACGGCATCATCCCGCAGTACGCCGAAGACCAGGGCATCATCTCGCACGCCACGCCAGAGCGCGTGCGCGCCATCGCCGAGGCCGCCCGGGCGCAGCGCCCGGCCGACGCCGGTCCCTTCGACATCATCACCGAGGGCGTCTCCCCCGCTGATGACGCGGCGGCGGCCCGCGCCCAGGTGGCGCCATTCGCCGAGGCAGGCGCGACCTGGTGGATCGAGTCCCGCTGGCAGGGCGAAACGGCGGAGACGCTGCGGGCACGGATCACCGCCGGCCCACCGAGGTAGCGGCGGGATGCTTGCTTGGCCCCTGTTCCGGCACGCCGGAACAGGGGTGCGTGCATTTCCGCCGATTCTCAGCGGAAAAGTCTGCGTGAGGTAACACCCCCCAAGGTGTCGTCCTTCGGCTTCGCTCACGGTCTGGACCGCCTACTACCGCTCCGAGGTGGCGTCCACCTTTGCTTGTCATCCTGAGCCCGCAGGCGAAGGATCTCGCCCACATGTTCTTACCCCGCACACAGCAAGGCCCCATCCCACCGTCCACCCTCGCGTGTCATCTCGAGCGCAGTCGAGAGATCTCGGCCTACCCCAGCCCCAAGCACCGATGCCTGCACGCGGAAATCGCGGCCACCTCGCAGCGGCAGGCCACTCCACGCCGAGATCTCTCGACTGCGCTCGAGATGACACCGGTGTTTGGGGATGACCTCGAACCGTGGTGGTCGGCGGGCGAGATCCCTCCTGCGTCGGGATGACACGCGAGGGTGGGCGGTGGGAGGGGGACAGGCTGCCCCAAAAGAGGGAAAGATGCCTTTTGTGTCTCAGAGCAATACGAGAGGTGGCGACGAGAGACGCCAGTTGGTTTGGTGCGGTTGCGAGTCGGTCAGTGAACATCGCAGAGGGTTGCGTGAAGTATATGCTTATCGCATACAATTCCTGCAAGGAGGAAATGCCATGCATGAGACGATCATCCTGAACTGGCACGAGGCGGTGAACACAGCGAACCTGGAGCGCGTGCAGGAGACGGTCAGCGACCCGGTCGTCGTCACCGGCCCGAAAGGGAGCGGCGCGATTTCAGCAGACGATTTCTCTGATTGGGTGACCCGCTCGGGCATCCGCCTGCAACCGGTGAACTGGCATCCGGTCGCCGAGGGCATCGCGGTGGTCGAGCAAGACGCAACGTGGCCCGAAGCTCCGGATCCGGTGCGCGTTGCCACGATGTTCCGCGTCAGCCAGGGACGCGTTTCCGCTGCCCTGCGCTTCCCGGACCTGGAACAGGCTCTCGCCTTCGCCACACTCTACGCGGTCCTGGCGGAGACGGCCTGATGGCAGAATCCGCCCATGGCAGTGCCAGTCCGGGGCAGGCGCTCTTTCGGCTGGTGCGCTTCTGGTCCCGGCGGTGGACCGGCGCCGGCCAGGCGGTGGAGCCGGAGCACGCGCGGGATGTGATGGTGACGGAGGCCGTGGCCTCGCTCAGCCAGCGCGAGGCAGCCACCGTGAACGCTGTGGCCAATGACTTGGGTATCGACCAGTCTGGAGCCAGCCGCTTCATCGCGCAGGCGGTCCAGCGCGGCTATCTGCGCAAGACTCCGGCGCAGCAGGACGCGCGGCAGCGCGCGCTGCACGTCACGCCCGCTGGCGAGGAGCTGTTGCGCGCCGCGCACGCGTGGCAGGAGGCCGTGTTCGCGGACCTGACCGCTGGTTGGCCGGAACAGGATGTGCGGCAGTTGCAGGTGTATCTGGAGCGGCTATTGGACACACAGCACCGGGGCCACTGAATCGCCTGCGGGCTCAGGGTGACACAGGAGGGGGACGACACGGAAGAGGGGACGACCCGCGTGACAAGGTGCACCGTGAACCTTGGCGCTTGGTAGGCGGGGCAGTGCGCGTGGGCCCAGCGCGTGCGTGGGAGGGGAAGCGCCGTCAGGCAGCCAGCGCTTCGGCCGCGACAGGGGCGAGGGGCAGGCGCAGGGTGAAGGCAGAGCCTTCGCCAGGGGTGCTCTGGACGGCGATTTCGCCGCCGTGCGCGCGCACGAGCGAATCGACGATGCTCAGGCCGAGGCCGGAGCCACCCCCGGCGCTGCGCCCGCGCGACGGGTCTCCCCGCCAGAAGCGCTCGAAGATGCGGGGTTGGTCTTCCAGCGGTATGCCCGGGCCGGAGTC
>JALYWD010000026.1 GCA_030852885.1 Chloroflexota bacterium
CCGGCAGTCGCACCGGACGAGACACCGTGACGCCACAATCTGAAGGTATGAGGCATCGTACGTGACTGAGCCGGAAAACGCACCGCAACGACCGGCAGAGGACGCAACGCCGGAAACAGCCGTCACAGGCCCGCGCAAGCCGGACAAGGTGAACGGTCCATCGTCCACCATCGGCATCGGCACGGGGCTGGGCATCGGCTGCCTTGTCCTGATCGTCCTGTTGGTGGTGCTCGGGTTTGTGGCGCGGAGTGCCGGCTGGCTCTGAGACGTATGACGGCGCCGCACTACACTTAGCGCAGCGATGTACCTGGGGATGGGCCCGAGTGCCGCGCACCATGCTCGCTGGCAGGTGAGCGAGAGGCGCTGCTCAGTCCACCGCCCAGGATGATGACGCAGGCAGCCAGGTCTGCTTGCGCGTCATGACTGCCAGCAATGCTTCGGCACTGCTGGCCTGGACGGCCGGAAGGTTCCGGCCTCCCGCACGTTGAAGCGTGCACAAACGAATCGTGACCAATCAGCGGTTGCATCGCGTCTGCTCGCAGGCGCTGCCGGCTGATGGTCGCATTGCAAGCATATGGAACCTGGGGTGGACGCAGATGGGTTCACGCCAGGAGAGAGGCATTGTATGGCTTCAGATCGGAACCCGGGCAATCCGCCGGGCAATAGCAGCAACAAGTCCCAGAATCGCAGAAATACCCGCGACGGGCAGAACCAGACACCACGCGACGGCCAGAACCAGACACCACGCGATGGGCAGAACCAGGCGCAATCTGAATCGCAGGAGGCCACTCCCGGGCAGCGGCAATCGAAGCCACGACCCGGCAGGCGCCCGCAGCGGGACAACCAGGGCAACCAGCAGCGTCCTCGCACTGGGCGCAGCGGCCCGGGCCCTTCGGCGCCGCAGCAGCCGCGTGGAGGCCGCAGTGGCCGCCCCAGCAGCTCGGGGGAACTCGGCGAAGGGCGACTGCGTGTCGTGCCACTGGGTGGCATGGGCGAAATCGGCAAGAGCATGATGGCGGTCGAGTACGGTAACGACTTGATCGTGATCGACGCCGGTGGCAAGTTCCCGGAAGAGTGGGAACGTGGCATCGATCTCATCATTCCCGATATCCGGTACGTCAGGGACCGGCTTTCCAAGTTCCGGGGCATCGTGATCACGCACGGCCACGAAGACCATATTGGCGCACTGCCCTACGTGGTGCCGCAACTGGCGGAGCGCGGCAAGGTGCCGATCTTCGACTCGCCCCTGGCGATGGGCTTCGCCGAGAACAAGCTGCGCGAAGGCCGGCTGGACGAGAAGGCCGAGATCACGGCGGTGGAGTCGGGCGCCCGCGTGAAGCTCGGCGAGCTCGAAGTCGAGTTCATCAACGTCACGCACACGATCCCGGCGTCCTACACCATCGCGGTCCACTCTCCGGCTGGCACCATCGTGAACACGGGCGACTTCAAGTTCGACCCCACGCCGGTGATGGGTGACCCCACGGACGTGCGGCGGCTGCGGCAACTCGGTGATGAGGGCGTGCTCGCGCTCTTCTCGGACACCACCCGTGTGGAGTCTCTCGGCCGCACGCCGTCCGAGCGCATCGTGATGGATACCTTCGACCGGGTCATTCGCGAAGCGAAGGGCCAGGTGGTTATCGCGACCTTCGCGTCGAACATCAGCCGCGTGCTGATGGCGCTGAAGGCCGCCGAGAAGTACAACAAGAAGGTGGCGGTCGCCGGGCGCTCCATGGAGCAGAATGTCCGCACCGCGCTGGAGCTGGAGTACCTCGACCCGCCAGACGGCCTGCTCCTGCCGCTCGACCAGGTCCTGAAGCTGCCCGCCGACAAGCGGGTGCTCGTGGTCACTGGCAGCCAGGGCGAGGCCTCGGCCGCGCTGGCCCGTATCGCGGCGGACGAGCACCCCAAGATTCACCTGGGACCCGGCGACACCGCGCTCATTTCCGCCTCGCCAGTGCCCGGCAATGAAGAAACGGTCTCCGAGACCATCGACAACCTGTACCGGCGTGGCGCCACCATCATTGCCAGCAACAACGAGCAGCGGGTCCACGTCTCCGGTCACGCCGCGCGGGAGGAGCTGCGCGACATGATCGACCTCCTGCGCCCGAAGTACGTGGTGCCCATGCACGGTGAGTACCGGCACATGGCGCAGTACCGTGAACTGGCGAAGGAGGCCGGCATCCCGGCTGATCACGTCCTGATGACGGAGATCGGCAGCCTGATCGAGTTCGAGAATGGCAAGGGCTCGGTGCGTGGCAAGGTAGCGGCTGGTTCGGTCTTCGTGGACCGCCTGGGTGACTACGAGCCCGGCAAGATCCGCCTCCGCACGCGCGAAGATCTCATCTCGGAAGGGATGATCATCGTCACGGTCGTGGTGAACAGCGAGACTGGCAGGCTGATTGCCGGGCCGGAGTTTGTCTCCAAGGGCCTGAGCATGGAGGCGCTGTCCGGCCCGCTGCGGCAGGCCGAGCAGGAGCTGAAGCGCTGGCTGGAGCGGCGCCCCGAAGGGGAGCCGGAAGTCGGCTACCTGATCTCGCAGGCCAAGGGGATCACGGCGCGCTCGCTCTTCCGCAAGACCAAGCAGCGGCCGCTGATTTTGCCGATCGTCCTGGAGCTCTAGCCAGACCCGATATACTGGCACTCCCCGCGCAACCCCGTTCGTACACGGCGCGTTCCTGAGATACGCCGCTGACGAGAGGGAGAACGCAACTCATGAACGCCGAACGCTTTGACGACGCCGTGCGCCGCCTGCAGGGAGCCCTGACGCGGCGGGCGGCGCTGGGTGCGCTCCTGGGCGCGGCGGCTCCGGCGCTGGTCGCGGACGAGGGGGAGGCCAGGCGCTGGTCCCGGCCCGGCAAGAAGCGGAGCAAGCGGGACAGGAAGAAGTCTGACGGCTCCGGCAAGAAGAAGAAGCGCAAGAACAAGGACAAGAAGAAGAAAAAGAAGGGCGGGGGCGGCGGTGGCTCGGGTGACCGCTGCGGCGGCAATTACACCGAAAAGGAGATCCTGGGTTTCATCTCCAGCGCCGCGAAGAAGTACGGGCAAAACAAGAACGCCATGGTGCGGGTGGCGCGCTGTGAGTCGAACCTCGATCCCTGCGCTGTCAATCGCTCCGGTCCGTATTACGGGCTTTTCCAGTTCCTGAAGTCCACCTGGAAAAAGACGCCGTACGGGGATCAGAGCATCTACGATCCCAAGGCGCAGGCGATGGCCGCGGCCTGGATGTGGAACGAAGGCCGCAAGAACGAGTGGGCCTGCAAGTAGGGGAGCAGTGCTGCGCCAGTTCGCCTCCGCCAGGTCCCTGGCAGCGGCTTGCAAAGGATCTGGCCTCCAGGAGCATCCAGATGTGTTGAGCGGCTGTCTTCCTTGTAACTCTCTGTTGTTGAGGTGGAACAACGCACGGTGCGGCCAGTCTGCCGGGCGGGTGAGTGGGACGGGTGGGGAGTGCGGCAAGCCCGGTAAGTGTGCCAAGAATGCCAACTTTGGCAGGTGGGGGGCGTTGGCAGAGTAGTCCGCGCTACGCACATAGTCATGGCGCTTTCGTGGCTACGGCCTCCCCTACCTACCGCCGGACCACGCGTGTCGTATCTGGCGCCTGTCAAAGGACCTCGTCCCGCACCAGCCAGGTTTGAGTAGTCGTCTACCTTCGCCTGGCAATCCTGAGCCCGCAGGAGAAGGATCTCGTCGTCCCTCTCACCTCGCTATCAACGGCTCCGCGTTCCACCACTCCCTCCATGTGTCATCTCGAGCGCAGTCGAGAGATCTCGGCATCACCGGCCACGACGCATCGAGGTCACCGCGACGCTCGCGTGTGGGCATCGCTGCCTGGGGGTAGGGCGGGAAGAGATCTCTCGATTGCGCTCGAGATGACACGCGTGGGTGGGGGTGACATCGGACCGTGGCGGTTGGCGAGTGAGGTCCTTCGACACAGGCAATGAAACAGACCGCACGGGCAATTCGCCCGTGCGGTCTGTGCGTGCGTTGACCTGATTTCAGTGGCGGGCGATCAGCCTTCGCTCTTCTCAAGGTCCAGCGCGCAGCCGTTCATGCAGAAGCGCATGCCGCCGGCCTCACGCGGACCATCCGGGAAGAGGTGACCCAGGTGGCCATCGCACTGGGCGCAGCGGACTTCCGTGCGCACCATGCCGTGGGCGCGGTCCTCAATCGTCTTCACCGAGCCAGGAATCGCCTCGGTGAAGCTGGGCCAGCCGGTGCCGGATTCGAACTTGGCATCGCTCTGGAAGAGCGGGTTGCCGCAGCCAGCGCAGCGGAACACGCCGTCATCCTTGGAAGCCAGGTACGGGTGGGTGAAGGGCCGCTCGGTCCCTTGGCCACGCAGGACCTGGTACTGCTCGGGAGTAAGACGCTCGCGCCACTCCGCGTCGGAGGCGGGGAGCGCCTGCCTGGTGTCAGTCATCGGTATATTCTCCTGTTCTGTTTGCCTACCACCAAAACGCGTTACTTGACGTAAAAGTTCCGCCGTCAGCTATGCCTTCTGCCCCAGACGATTGTGGCTGACCAGCTTGTCCAGGGGGTGCCGGCCTGGTGTCGAGGGGTTGGGGCGATGGTCCTTGTGCGTGGTGGGGTAACCCAGCACGACGACAGAGCGGGCGGCCCGGTCGGCCGGGATGCCGAGGATTTCCTTCGCCTGTGCCTGCTGAGCGTCATCGCCGAACCAGGCGGTACCGCCACCCAGGCCGAGCAGGTGGGCGCCAATCAAGAGGCGCTCGGTGACGCGGCCTTCGTCGAACGCCTCGGTCATGGCGCTCTCGCCATTCAGGACAATGGCAATTGCCAGTGGAGCATCCGCGACCCAGTTGATCGGGGTACGCACCTGGCTGACCTTTTTCAGTTGCTCCTTGTCGGTGATGACAATGAACTCCCACGGTTGCGTGTTGCGCGCACTGCCTGTCCAGCGGGCAATTTGCAGGAGTTCTTCGAGGACATCGTCTGGTACGGGCTTGTCGTCGTACAGGCGAGCCTGGCGGACGTGACGCAGCGCCTGGGCGGCGTCCTGGGGAGAAGCTACGGCGGGCATGGGACCTCCGGGTGCGAGCCCGCAGGCAACCTTCCGCCACACGGGCCAGAAATGATGTACCCGATGATACGCCAGTCTCATGCCGCTGGAACGGCAGAGGTCAGCGCTCGATGAGCGCCAGGTTCACCGCCAGGGCCAGGGATTCGGTGGCTCGCCTGGGGTCTTCCGCGCCCTGGATCGCGCTGATCACGGCGACGCCATCGACCCCGGCCCGGATGACGGACCCGGCGTTGGCCACCGTGATGCCGCCGATGCCGACCGAGGGAACGCCAGCCGCCGCGACCTGCTGCGAGAGCAGGAGCAGGCCAAGATCCGGCTGCGCGTCATCCTTGGACTGCGTGCCAAAGACCGGGCCCAGCCCTACGTAGTCCGCGCCCCGTACCCCGGCGCTGGCGGCATCGCTGGCGTCCACCGGGGAGTAGCCGATGACCATGCCGTTGCCAGTCAGCGCGCGGGTGGCCGGGAGCGGCAGATCCTTCGCGCCGATATGCACCCCGTCCGCGCCGCAGGCAATGCCGATATCGACCCGGTCGTTGACGAAGAAGAGCACATCCCGTTCCTGGCAGCGGCGCACCATGGCGACCGCCAGGGTGAACATGTCCCGGCCATCGGTGTGCTTGGTGCGAAGCTGAACGGACGTTGCGCCGCCCGCGATCGCCTCATCGACGATGCCCAGGATGTCGCGGTCCGTTTGCTCCGGGTCGGCCACAAAGTAGATGGCCAGTTTGCGGCGCAGGTCGGCTGCACTGACGTTCGTCGCGGGCATCGAATCAGGCGCTCCAGGTGCTCAGGCGAAGGCGCGGTCTCGCGCGAAGGCATGGAAGTGATCGACGGGCGACTGGCCGTCTCCAATCGAGTAGCTGGCGCGGATCGCCTCGGTGAGCCAGATTTTGGCTCGCTCGATCGCCTCCAGCGGGGGCACGCCGAGGGCCAGGTAGGCGGTGATGGCCGCTGAGTAGGTACAGCCGGTGCCGTGCGTGTTCTTCGTGTCGATGCGTTCGGCCGTCAGTTCCGTGAAGGCGGTCCCGTCATAGACGATGTCGGTCGCATCGCCGGAAAGGTGCCCGCCCTTGACGATGACGTAGCGCGGGCCAAGCTGGGCAATGACGCGCGCGGCCTCTTTCGCCGTCTCCACGGAGTCAACCTTCAGCCCGGAGAGGATCTCTGCCTCCGGCACATTGGGTGTGACCACCATGGCCTGCGGTAGCAGGACCTCTTTGAGTGCCTTGACCGCGCGCTGGTGCAGGAGCGGGTGACCACCCTTGGCGACCATCACCGGGTCAACGACCAGCGCCGGGACGCCCCAGGCTTCCAGGCGGTCGGCGACGGTGCGCACGATGCTGGCGTCTGAGAGCATGCCGGTCTTGATCGCGTCAGCGCCGATATCCTCCATAACCGAATCGATCTGCAGGGAAATGACTTCCTCGGGCACTTCCGCGACAGCGAAGACGCCCTTCGTGTTCTGCGCGGTGATCGCCGTCAGGACCGAGGTCCCGTAGACCCCGAGTGCCGCGAACGTCTTCAGGTCAGCCTGGATGCCAGCGCCCGCGCCGGAATCGGACCCGGCGATGGTCATGGCGGTGGGCGGGGCTTGCGGCGGGAGATTGACCGCCATGGGTTCCTCCTCGAAAGGCATATTCAGCGGCCTAGCCTAGCACAGGCATTGTGCCGAATCGCGATTTGCCGGTCACCGCCGCAGCGGGGTACGATGGGGCGTACGTACACTCGTGCTGAGGCAGGTGGACGAGGCAATGTGGCAGACAAGTCCCGAACCAGAACCAAGGACAAGCTGGCTTGGCATCGTCCAGGCGGCGGTGGCGGCGGTCCTCGTGGTGGGTCTGCTGGCAGGCGGTGTCGTGCTGGCGTGGAGCTCCGGCGGCGGGCCAGCCCGCTCCGCGACGCTCGCGCGGGAGGCGCCGCCCACGCCGACGCCGCGCGTGCTGGCCTTCAATCCGCAGACGACGGAGCCGGACGCGGCGGCCTCCCCGAGCGCGCCAAACCCGGACATGGAGCCGGAAACGGCAGCGGCGGACGCGGGTGGCCTGGTCATTGTCGCGACACCAGAAATGATG
>JALYWD010000029.1 GCA_030852885.1 Chloroflexota bacterium
ATCTTCCTGCCGCTCCTGGTGATCCTGATCCTCGCCATGTTCCTGGTTTCCGCTATTCTTCTGGTCAGCAAGGTGCGCGGATCACGTCGCAGTAGCGCCTGATCCTGGCGTTCGTGTGCCCGCCAGATTCGTGAGTACGCCGGCCAAATTGCCGGGGGACAAACATGTCCAGCGTTCAAGTCAAGGACTACTACCAGATTCTCGGTGTGCCGCGAACGGCCACCGAAAAAGAGATCCGCACGGCTTACCGCAAGCTGGCGCGGCAGTATCACCCGGATCTCAATCCGGGTGACTCGTCGGCCGAAGATCGCTTCAAGGAGGTCAATGAGGCCCACGAGGTCCTCACCGACGCCGACAAGCGCAAGCTCTACGACAAGTTCGGCGAGGATTGGCAGCGATATCGCGACGCCGGGTACACCGGCGACGAGAACTTCGCACCGCCGGGCGCCGGTGCACGCGGCGGCCGGTCATCCACCTTTGATCCCAATGATTTCAGCCGCTGGTACACCGACCAGGGCGGCGGCTCCGAGTACACGTTCTATGGAGGTGACGAGAGCGACAGCTCTCACTCCGATTTCTTTGAAACCCTCTTCGGCTCACGCGGCGGCGGGTCCCGGTTTGGTGGGTTTGACTTTGGGGGCGGCTTTGGAACACGCACCCAGCCCCGTGCGGCCCGTGCCCGCAGAGGTGAGGACGCCGAGGTGCCGGTCGAGATTTCGTTTGACGAATCGTTCCGTGGCACGACTCGCCAGATTCAGCTCCAGGTCAACGAGGAGTGCCCGACCTGCCACGGCCTTGGCGAAGTGCGCGGCCAGATTTGCCCCACCTGCGATGGAACCGGTACGGTCCGCCGCACGAAAACGCTGGAGGTCACCATCCCGGCGGGCATCGCGTCCGGCAAGCGCGTGCGCATGGCTGGGCAGGGCGGTCCGGGCCTTAATGGTGGCGAGGCCGGTGATGTCAATCTGGTGATCACGGTGCGGCCAGATCAGCGGTTCGAACGCGACGGCGATAACCTCAAGACCGAGGTCGATGTCCCGGTGACGACAGCCGTGCTGGGCGGGGAAGTGGAGGTCAACACCCCGACCGGTCGCGTTGCCCTCACCATTCCCGCAGAGACCCAGAATGGCCGCAGCTTCCGGCTGCGCGGCCAGGGAATGCCGAAACTGAGGGGCAAACCGGGCGAGCGGGGTGATCTCACTGCTCGCGCCCGCGTCGTAGTGCCGACCAGACTCTCAGAGCGCGAGCGCGAACTTTATGAAGAGCTGCGCGGCCTGCGTTCAGGGGAGAAGACCCGATGACCTCCCAGCGTTCAACTGACGTCATCCGCGTCTCGTTGACTGACTGGATGACCGACGACGACGAACCAGGGACTCAGCCACAATATGCGATGTCCATGGTCGCGGCCCGCTCAGGGCTTGGTCGCACCACCCTCCTCCGCTACGAAGAGTGGGGAGTGGTCAATCCGGCGCGGAGCGGCCGCGACCGGCTCTACTCCGAGGCCGACCTTGATCGCCTGATGCGGGCGCAACGGCTGATTGACGACCTCGGCGTCAACATCGCCGGGGCAGCAGCCGTGCTCCAACTCCGGGAGCAGATCATCGCATTGCAGCGGGAACTCACGGACCTCCGTCGCCAGAGCGAGTAACAGCAGCGCGGAGGCTGTAACCTCCAGAGAAAGGATCAGCAACATGCCCGCGACCATCGTCATGGGCGGCCAATGGGGTGACGAGGGCAAGGGCAAGCTCACGGATGCACTGGCGGCCGAAGCAGATATCGTTGTGCGGGCCAATGGTGGCGCGAACGCCGGCCATACCGTCCAGACCGACGCGGGTGTCTTCAAGCTGCACCTGATTCCCTCCGGCATCCTGAACCCGGACACCGAGTGTGTCGTGGGCGCAGGCGTCGTCATCGAGCCGCGACAGGTCCTCTCCGAGATGGACAAGCTGCAGGAGCGCGGCATCTCACTCGACCGGCTCGCGATTTCCGAGCGGGCTCACGTCGTGCTCCCCTACCATCCCATCCTGGATCGCCTCGAAGAGACTGACCGCCTGGAAGGCTCCATCGGCACGACGTTGCGCGGCAACGGTCCCGCCTACAGCGACAAGGCCGCCCGCCGGGGGCTGCGCATGGCCGACCTGGTCGACCGGGACACGCTGCGCTATCGCCTGGCACGTGAGCTGCCCCGCTGGAACCGGCTGCTCAGCAGTGTCTACGGATCTGAAGAGCTTGATCTGGAGGAGCTGGTCAGCGACCTCGGCGACATGGGCGAGCGGCTGCGCCCGTTCGTCAAGCCGACCGAGCCAGTCGTCGCGGGTGCCCTGATCGCGGGCAAGCGCGTGGTGGTCGAGTGTGCGCAAGGCGCCATGCTCGACATCGACTACGGGACCTACCCCTTTGTGACCTCGTCCAGCACGACCGCCGCAGGCGCTTGCCAGGGTGCGGGCGTCGCTCCCATCCGCGTTGACCAGGTGCTGGGGGTTTACAAGGCCTACTCCACGCGCGTTGGCGCCGGGCCCCTGCCGGCCGAGTTGCTGGACGCTACGGGTGACCTGATCCGCGAGCGAGGCCACGAGTACGGCACGACCACCGGACGCCCGCGCCGCACCGGCTGGTTCGATGCGGTCGCCGCACGCTATGTGGCCGAGCTCAACGGCGTTTCCGGCATCGCCCTGACGCTCCTGGACGTGTTCGATGTCTTCGAGTCGATCAACGTCTGTGTGGCGTACGAACTGGATGGCCGCCGCATCGACACCGTGCCTGCAAGGATTGAGGAGTTGAGCCGCGTGCAGCCGGTGTACGAGCGACTGGAGGGCTGGCGCACCTCCACGGTCGATGCCCGCACTCCTGACGATCTGCCGCGCCAGGCCCGCGAGTACATCGCGTTTCTGCAGGAGCAGGTCGGCGCGCCCATCACCAAGGTGGGCGTTGGCCCTGCCCGTGAGCAACTGGTGCAGTTCGGGGCGCAGGACCGCGAGCCAGCAACCGCGTAGGACGAGCCAGATAGGCCAGGAGACTGAAAGATGTCTGAAAGCGCGGGCCGCGTGATCGAAGCGGAGGAGATCCAGCGCATCCTTCCTCATCGCTATCCCTTCCTGCTGGTGGACCGCGTCATCGAAATCGAGCCACCGACACGGGCCGTCGGCATCAAGAACGTGACCATCAACGAGCCATTTTTCCAGGGGCACTTCCCGACTTACCCGGTCATGCCCGGCGTCCTGATCGTGGAGGCGATGGCGCAGGTCGGTGGGGTGGCCGTGCTCGCGGCGGACGAGTACAAGGGCAAACTGGCCCTCTTCGCCGGCATTGACAACGTCCGCTTCAAGCGGCAGGTCAAGCCAGGCGACACCTTGCGCATCGAGGTCGAAGTACAAAAGATCCGGCGGGGGTTGGGTATTGGCTCGGGGACTGCCACCGTCAATGGTGACCTCGCCTGCAAGGGGGACATCATGTTTGCCCTGGTTGATCTCCCGGACGCGTTGAAGCAGGGATAAACCGCAGTCTGCGCTGCGTGCCGTAAACTTGGCGGCATGAAGTATCTGAGCGCACCACGGGCAACTGCATGACGGCTTCCGGTAGGGTCATCGGCCTGATCCTGATCGCCATTGGCGTCGTCATTGGCGTCTTGTCTGGGCTCTGGCTGTTGTCAGGCATGAGTGAAGGGAACCTGCGCGGGTCAGGCGCGCTGTTCGGCGCGGCGTTCCTCTTCCTCATCATCGTGGCGCCGCTCGTGGGCGGCGGCATCTTCTTCCTGACGCGGGGCCGCGCCGAAGAGCAAGCGACGGCCCGCGCCCGCTCCCAACGGCGATTGCTGGACATGGTCAGCACGCGCGGCAAGATCTCGATTCTCGATATCGCGCAGGAACTGAAGCTCAGCCGGGGCGAGATCGAAGGCGATCTCTATGACCTGGTCGGCATGGGCCTTTTCACCGGGTATGTTGACTGGAACAAGGGCACGCTGCAGTCCGTTGAGGCTGCTCGCTTGCAGGGGGAGCAGCATTGCCCCAACTGTGGCGGGATCCTCGAATTGGCTGGCAAGGGCCTGGTGAAGTGCCCGTACTGCGGCGCAGAAATCTTTCTTGGACCGGAAGGTGCAAAGCAGATCGGACAACAGGCCGCAAACCCGGCGATCTCATCGACAGGAGGTCAGAGGTGACCGACGACCCGGAACAGGAGTTGCAGCGCCGCGCGCAAGCGCTGCTCGATCAGATTCCCGGCTACCGTGGCTACCGCCTGAAGGAGCAGCGGAGAGACGCCGACCGCCGCGTGCGCGAGGCCGTCGCTCAGGCGTATGAGGCTGAACTCGCCCGGGTCGAGCGCATCGGCCGCGACCTGGCGAAAGCGCGTCGTATTGGCGACGTAGCGCCCATCGAGGAAGTCAGCCAGCGCATCCGGCTCATGGTCAACCGCGTGCGCGCGGAGACTCCCGGTTACGGCGGTCTCTTCAGCGACAACCCCATTGACGGCGTGGCGCTCGATCAACTCCGGCTGTTCGACGAGAGCCTCATGCAGGGGGCCGTCGATCTCCGCGCCGAAGTGGACGCGCTCGAGCGCGCCTCCGCCGCTGGAGAAGCGCTTTCTGTCCCGGCGGCCGCGATTGCGGCGGAAACCGAGCGCGAGCTCCTGCGACTGGACACGCGGCAACACGTCGTGAATTCGGGTCGCGCCGTGAGTTCCGAGAGCGCGCTCGCCGCGCTCGGGCCGGATACCCCGGCGCTGCCGGCTCCAGAACTTGGGGGCCTTCGCCCCGGTGACGCCGTTTCCATCCTGGGAACGGATTACTCCGTTGACGCCGTTATCTCCGTGAGAGGGCGGCCGGATTCGTTTGAACTGGCACGTCTCTCGCGTGATCCGGAGGAGTGGTTGCTGATCAACGCTGATGCATCGCGCCCGGTGCTGCGCGTGCATCCCGCCCAGCCTTCCACGGAAGCACTGGGAGTTGCTGGCGCCGATCTGGAGCAGGCAAGCACCGGAACTGGCGACGGCGAAATTGTGACCGGTGACTCAACCGGTCCGTTGCGCGCCGTGCGCTACGCTCTCCTGCGGGACAATGCCAATCCAGAAGGCGGCGGAGTGGCGCTGGACTGGGACGGCGAACGGCAGTCCTTCGTGGGTGAACCCGTCGAAGCAATGGACATCGAGCTGTACCGGAAAGCTCCGGTCCAGAACTGAGCGACGCAACGAGGAACAGAGGAGGAAACCCGTGGCTGGAATCATGGATCGCCTGACCCGTCTCATCCGCGCCAATGTCAATGACATGATCGACCAGGCGGAAGACCCGGAGAAGATGATCGACCAGATCATCCGCGAGATGCAGGAGAGCATTGTCACGGCACGCTCCCAGGTGGCGGCGATGATCGCCCAGGAAAAGGAACTGGAGCTCGAGGTCGGGGAGACGAGCAAGCTCGCGTCCGAGTGGGGCAGGAAGGCCGAGCGCGCGGTAGGCGCCGGCAAGGATGACCTGGCTCGCGAGGCGCTACGCCGCAAGCGTGACAACGACGAGAACTCGGCCATTTACCAGCAGCAACTGGGTATCCAGAAGCAGGCCGTGAGCAAGCTCAAGGATCAGTTGCGGCAGCTTGAGTCCAAGTACCAGACCACACTTGGGGCCCGGGACTCGCTGGTCGCACGGCAGCGGCGCGCCCAGGCCACCAAGCAGGTCGCGGACGCCATTGTGGTTGTCACCCCGCTCGATCCCTCCTCTGAGCTGGATCGCATGGAGCGCAAGATTCGCAGCCAGGAAGCGCAGGCCATGGCCTCCCTGGAGATGGGCGACGAGAGCTTCGATGCCCAGTTCCGCGCGCTGGAGGCCGAGTCCGACGTCGAGGACGATCTGGCCGCGCTCAAGGCCTCGCTCGGGGTTGAGGCCCCGAAGCTGACGGCTGGCGGCGGTTCAGACGCCTAGCTGACCGGCAAGGGAGTCCATCATGGCCTTGATCGACGTCATCGAACTTCCAGATCAACGGGCGGGCGACCTCGTCACCCGGGTCCCTGAACGGGGTGCTGGCCAGTTCACCATGGGCTCCCAGCTCATCGTGCGCGAGGGACAGGCAGCCGTCTTCTTCCGCGATGGCAAGGCGCTCGATGTCTTCGGGCCCGGGCGCTACACCATCTCGACGAACAACCTGCCCATCCTCGGTGGACTGACTGGTGTGTTCTTCGGTGGCCGGACGCCCTTCACCGCCGAGGTCTATTTCGTCTCGACGCGTGAGTTCAACGATCTCAAGTGGGGCACCTCGCAGCCGCTCGTGTTTCGCGACGCCGAGTTCGGCATGGTGCGCCTGCGCGCCTTCGGCACGTACGCCATGCGCGTCGCCGACCCTGGCTTGTTCGTGCAGCAGGTGGTGGGTGCCCGAGGCGCCTACACCACCGGCCAGATCGAGGACTACCTGCGCAGCGTGATCGTCACCGAGTTCAATGACATGCTCGGGTCGGTCAAGGTGTCGCTCCTTGATCTGCCAGGGCAACTCAGCGACATCTCCGGCGCGATGCGCAACTCGCTCGGGGACAGCTTTCAGCGCCTGGGCCTCGATCTGACCAGCTTCCAGGTGGCCGCCATCACACCACCTGAGGAAGTGCAGAAGCGGATCGACGAGAGCAC
>JALYWD010000038.1 GCA_030852885.1 Chloroflexota bacterium
AATGATCATGCTCTCATCGGCGACTGGCGCGAGGAAGTACTGGCCCGGAACCAGTGCGTCCTCTTCACGGCCGATCGCGACCCAGCCGCCCGCGAACCAGGCATCCTGCTCGTAGTCGAGCACATCCTGGTCGTGATAAACACGCGGTGGCAGCACGAACGCTTCGAGCGTCGGTAGCCGAACGTTGGCGACTTCGTCAGCGCTGACAGGCGAGACCGGGTCAGGACGCTGCCGGGGCGCAGCGGGTGCATCGACCATGCCACCAACCTCCAGGAGGGATGTGCGTTTCGACAGATCGCGAGATGAATTCGCGAAACGATAGCACAGCGATTTGACCACTTGGCTACATCGCAGGAGGCTCGTCGATGATCTGGCGCCCGGCGCTAGGCGCTGGCTTCGAGCCCGGCTTCCCGCAACCGGTCGGCCTCGTCCGCTGTGCGCAGCTCATTCACGAACGGGTCGATTTGCCCGTCCAGCACGCCCGGGAGGTTGCTGAGGCTGAGGTTGATGCGGTGGTCGGTGATGCGGTCCTGGGAGAAGTTGTAGGTGCGCACCTTTTCAGATCGCTCTCCGCTCCCGATCTGCGACCGCCGCGCATCTCCCCGCTCCTGCGCCTGCCGCTGCTGTTCCATGTCGTACAGACGTGAGCGGAGTACCGTCATCGCCTTGTTCTTGTTCTTGAGCTGGGACTTCTCATCCTGGCACGTCACCACAATGCCGGTTGGCAGGTGGGTGAGGCGCACGGCGGAGTCCGTCGTATTCACGCTCTGCCCGCCGTTACCCGACGAGCGGTAGACATCGACACGGAGTTCGTTCTCCGCGATCTGGATATCAACCTCCTCGGCTTCCGGGAGCACGGCGACGCTGGCGGTCGAGGTGTGGATGCGGCCTTGTCGCTCGGTGGCCGGCACACGCTGCACGCGGTGCACGCCGCTCTCGTAGCGCAGGTGGCTGTACGCGCCCTTGCCGTGGACACCGAAGATCACCTCGCGGAAGCCGCCGCCGTCCGTCTCCGTCGCGGAGAGCACTTCCGCCTTCCAGCGGTTGCGCTCGGCGTACCGGGTGTACATCCGGAAAAGGTCAGCGGCGAAAAGCGCCGCTTCATCACCGCCAGTGCCCGCCCGGACTTCCACGATGACATCCTTCTCATCGTTGGGGTCCTTCGGCACCAGGAGCGTACGAATACGACTGTGCAGAACCTCCTCCTGCGCGCGCAGCGAGGTGAGTTCGTCCGCAGCCAGTTCCGCCATCTCGGGGTCAGCCGCCAGGACCTCCGCTTCGGAAATGGCCTTCTCGGTATCGCGTAGTTCGCGGTACGCGTTGACCACGTCCTCGATCTCGGCGCGTTCCCGGCCGATTTCCTGCAGCCGCTGATGGTCCATGTTCACTTCCGGATCGGCAAGTTGCCGCTCCAGTTCTTCAAATCTGCGCTCAACATCTCCGAGCGTATCCAGAAAACTTGCTGTAGCACTCATGTCGTTTCAAAACCCCAGAACATCATCGAAAGAACAGGCAAGTATAGACAGAAAGGGGGAGACGGTTGCCGTCTCCCCCTGGTGAATCCGATTTCGCTACGCGCTCGCGACCGCCCGGCGGTAGACATCGAGGAACTCGTTGATCTGTTCCTCGTTGACGACCAGCGGCGGCACGATCCGGATTCCCTGGTCCTGGGTACCGCAGGTAATGAGCAGCGTCTTGTCGTTGAAGGCGCTCGCCACCACGCGTTTGACCGCGTCCGGATTTGGCGATCCGTCTGGCTTGACGAACTCCGTCGCCACCATCAGGCCCATGCCGCGCACGTCCCCGATCACCGGGTAGTCCGCCTGGATCTCCCGCAGGCCAGCCATCAGAATCTCGCCCATGCGGGCCGAGTTTGCCGGCAGTTCCTCGTCACGCATCACCTCGAGCGTGGCGACCACAGCTGAGGTTGCGACCGCGTTCCCGCCGTAGGTGCCGCCGTGCGAGCCCGGCGCCCACTTGTCCATGTGCGCCTTGTCCGAGACCACGGCAGCCACCGGCATGCCGGAGCCAAGTCCCTTGGCCGCCGTCATGATGTCCGGCACCACGTCGAAGTGCTCGAACGCCCACATCTTGCCGGTGCGGCCCATGCCGCTCTGCACCTCGTCCAGGATCAGCATGATCCCGTGCCGATCACAGAGGTCACGCACCATCTTCAGCCAGCGCGTGGTCGGGAAGAGGTAGCCGCCCTCACCGACCACTGTCTCGATCAGGATGGCGGCCACGTCATCCGGCATCACCATATGCTCGAAGAGGGATTCCAGCTCCGCGAAGTAGTAGAGATCCGCATCCTCTGGCGCACCCTTGTACGGGCTGCGGAAGAGATACGGGAACGGAGCGAAGTACACACTCGGCAGCAGCGGCTCGTAGTGGCCGCGCACCTTGGCCCGAGATGATGTCACCGCCATCGCGGCATGCGTGCGGCCGTGGAAACCGTGCTTGAAGGCAATGATGGCCGGCCGCCCCGTGGCGATCTTGGCCAGCTTCAACGCGCCTTCCGTGGCTTCGGCGCCGCTGTTCGTCCAGAAGACCTGGTTCAGGTTCTCCGGCAGCGTCTCCGTGAGCAGTTTGGCGGCACGCATCATGGGCGAGTGCGCGAGGATATTCGCCTGCGCGTGGATAATCTTCGCGGCCTGGTCCTGGATTGCTTCAACCACATGCGGATGGCAGTGACCCGTGTTGACCACCGCGATACCGGACGTGAAGTCCGCGTAGCGGTCGCCATTCACGTCCCAGACGTAGATGCCCTTGCCGTGGTCGATATGCAGCGGCGAGTAGCGCCCGATCACCCGGGGAATGAGCGCCGCCGGGTCCAGAACTTCGGTTTCTTCGACAAGCACCTGTGCCACCGTCACCGCTCCTTTCGCTGAACGCTATCCCTGCGATTGCTTCTGCTCTCGCTCTTTCAATTCCTTGTAGTGCTTCTTCGTCTTGGGAGTTGGCCGCGCGTCTTCCGCCGCGCGCTGCTCCATGATGCGCTGGCTGGCCTCCGATAGCTCGTCTTCCAGCCGCAGCAGATCGTTGTAGACCCCGATGTCCTTGCTTGCCACCGGGGTGCGCGACAGCATCCGCACGAGTTGCAACAATGATTGGGACGAGGCAGCCTGGGCGGCTGGCAAAGCGGCTCGCTGCGCGATGGCGTCCACCAGCGCGAGCGTCGCCGGATTTGCGTCGTTATCGACCAGGCGCTGGCGAATGATCTGCAGACCTTCAAGTACGTTCACGGGGAAACTCCAGAATGTCTCGCCAGTCTCGCTGCACATTGTGCCACGCCACCGAACTCAGCGACAGCGCGGGCCAGGCCACATGGCTTGACAGATGCAAAGGTCTTCGCTACCGTGCCGCCATGCACAGAAGCGCCGGAACGCCAACCCAGTATGCGATGAACCACGGGCCCGCTGCCGTCCGTTGGTTTAGCTACGCCTACTTTTATGGGTACGTTCCCCCGGCGCTGCTGGCGGGGCGAGAGGCGGCAAGTCGCTAAACGTCCAGAAGTCCAACAACGCAGCGCCGGGGGAACCGAGGCACAGCCTCGGTTTTTTGTTGTCTGAAAGCTGTCTCCCGTGACAGCAGACGACCGTTGAGAGGGAGCGGAACATGATCATCACGTTGGCCGGAGACGCCCCGGCATCCACCATCAACGCTATTCTGCAAGCAGCGGCTGCGGCCGGCCACGAAGCCCGCACGCTCGACAACGGCCACGGCAGCACCGTGATCGGGGTCACGGGCACGATTGTGGTGGCTGGACTGCCCGGCGTGAGCACGGTGCAGGAAAAGCACCGCCCGTACATGCTGGCCAGCCGTGAAGCCCGGCCGCACGCGCCCTCCATCGTCAAGGTCGGCAATGTCCGCATCGGCGGGGGCCGCCCGGTGGTGATGGCCGGGCCCTGCGTCATCGAAACGCGGGAGGCCCTGCTCGAAGCGGCCATGGCCACCAAGGCCGCCGGGGCAGACATGCTGCGGGGAGGTGCGTACAAGCCACGCACCTCCCCGTACTCGTTCCAGGGGCTCGGCGAAGAGGGCCTTCGCTACCTGGCCGAAGCGCGCGAGGTGACCGGCTTGCCGGTCGTCACCGAAGTCATGGAGCCCGATCAGGTGGAGCTGGTTGCCCACTACGCCGATATGCTCCAGCTTGGCGCGCGCAACATGGCCAACTTCCCGCTCCTGCGCAAACTGGGACAGGCAAACAGGCCGGTCCTCCTCAAGCGCGGCTTCTCCGCCACCATTGAGGAGTGGCTGATGAGCGCCGAGTACGTGATGGCGCACGGCAACCCGAACGTGGTCCTCTGCGAGCGTGGTATCCGTGGCTTCGATCCCGCTACCCGCTTCACGCTCGATCTTACCGCCGTACCCCTGATCAAGGAGCTCTCGCATCTGCCGATAATTGTTGATCCGAGCCACGGCACGGGTCGCCGCTCGCTCGTCGGCCGCATGGCCCTGGCGGGTCTCACAGCAGGCGCGGACGGGCTCATCATCGAGGCACTACCCAATCCGGACGGCGCTGCCTGCGACGCCTCGCAGACGATCACCACCGCTGAGCTGGCCAGCATCATCGAGTCCGGACGCATGCTGCATTCCATGCTGCTCACGGGAGTGGCTACCGATAATGAAAGGACAGTTGCGCATCATGCGTAATTGGTAAACTGCACGCATGGACCGCTGGAGCTACTGCATCCTCGATGTGTTTTCCAACCGCCCACTGGCCGGAAACCAGTTGGCGGTCTTCGAGGATGCAGCAGACATCCCGGAGCATCTACTCCAGCCGCTGGCCCAGGAGATCGGCTTCTCCGAAACGGTCTATCTCACGGCTGGCAACGGCGATGCCGATGCCACCATGCGCATCTTCACCCCGGTGGACGAAGTCCCCTTCGCCGGGCACCCGACCCTCGGCGCCGCGATCACGTGTGCCGGGCGCACTGGCTCAGCCCAGGTCCGGCTCCAGACGGGCCGGGGCGTGATCACCGTCTCGGTCGAGCCGGGCCACGGAGGTTCGCAGCGCGGCTCGATGCTGCAGCCAATCCCAACCGTGTCGGTCGCTCCCAACGCCGAAGCGATCCTCGCCGCGCTCGGTGTGCCTCGCTCGGAACTCCCGGTGATGGTCTATGACAACGGCATCACCCATGTCTACGTGGTCCTGAACAACCCGAGCCAGGTTGCTGCGCTCCAACCCGATTTCCAGGCTCTCACCCAGCTTGCCGGAACCATCCCGGGCGATCTGGTTGGCTTCAACGTGCTGGCGGGCTCCGGTGACCGCTGGAAAACCCGGATGTTCGCCCCGGCGGCCGGAATCCCCGAAGATCCAGCCACCGGCTCGGCTGCCGGTCCCCTGGCGCTGCACCTGGCACGACATGGTCTCATCGATTGGGGCCAGGAGATCATCATCGAGCAGGGCGCCGAGCTTGGGCGCCCCAGCGAGCTGCTTGCCAGCGCCGCCCTGGCCGATAATCGCATCGGGCCGATCACGGTGTCCGGGCACGCCGTCATCGTTGGCGGTGGCTGGTTCGACGCCAGTCTCCTGCGGGCATCGTTCCCGGCATGATCCCTTCGCAGTCTCTGTGAGCCAGCAGTCTCCCGCGCGCCCCTTCGTCATCGGCACCGCCGGGCACGTCGACCACGGAAAATCCACGCTGGTCCGCGCGCTGACTGGCATCGACCCCGACCGCCTTGCCGAGGAGAAGGCGCGGGCCATGACGATCGACCTGGGCTTCGCCTGGCTCACGCTTCCCAACGGCCAGCAGATCAGCCTTGTCGATGTCCCAGGCCACGAGCGCTTTATCAAGAACATGCTCGCTGGTGTCGGCGGCATCGACGCCGCGCTGCTGGTCGTCGCCGCCGACGAAGGCCCCATGCCCCAGACACTGGAGCATCTCGCGATCCTGAACCTGCTTGAGGTCACAACAGGGGTCGTCGCGCTCACGAAGAGCGACACCGTCGACAACGACTGGGTGGGATATGTTGCCGAGGAGGTGCGCGACGTCCTCTCCGGCTCTACCCTCCAGGACGCGCCCATCATTCCCGTCTCCGCGGTCACTGGCGAGGGATTGCCCGAACTTCTGCACACACTGGAAGGTGTGCTCGCGTCAGTCGCCAGCCCTCCCAGTCTCGGCGCGCCCCGACTACCGATTGATCGCGTCTTCACCGTGGCGGGCTTCGGCGCGGTGGTCACCGGCACCCTCAGCGGCGGTCCCCTGCGTGTCGGCGACGATGTTCAGCTCTACCCACAGGACCGCGTGCTTCGCGTGCGCGGGCTGCAAAGCCACCAGGAGAGTGTGATAGCGGCCCAGCCCGGCAGTCGCGTCGCCGTGAATCTCGCTGGCATCTCGGCCCAGGAGATGACGCGCGGCCAGGTGCTCGCGGCCCCGGGGCTCATGGTCCCAACGCAGCGCATCGACGCCCGGCTGCAACTCCTCGCCTCGGCTCCCGTTGCCCTGAAGCAGAACGCCGAGGTCGATCTCTTCACCGGCACCACCGAGATCCCCGTTCGGGTCACCCTGCTGGATCGCGACATCCTTGAACCGGGACAAACAGGTTGGGTGCAGTTTCGGCTCGGCGCTTCCATCGCCGTGCTGAAGCGGGACCGCTTCATCGTGCGGCGCGCCTCTCCCAGCGAGACGATTGGCGGCGGTGAGATCATCGACCCGCACCCGCGGCGGCATCGCCGTTTCCACGCGGAGACCATGAAAGCCCTGGAGACCCTGGCCTCCGGCTCGCCCCGGGAACTGGTCCTGCAGGCACTGGCCGCTGGCCCGTTGGAGGCGCGTGAGTTGGCAGCCGCGATTCCTGGCCTGGACGCAGCCCAGGCGCACTTGGCTGTGGATGACCTGCTGAGCGACGGAGAGATTCTTCGCCTGGATGGGGCTCGGTCCCAGGATGAGGTGCTGGTGAGCCCCCCCTGGTGGTCGGCCTGGTCCACGTCACTAACGACCACGCTCGAGACGTTCCACTCGGCAAACTCCCTTCGGCCAGGGATGCCCCGGGAGGTTGCGCGGCG
>JALYWD010000107.1 GCA_030852885.1 Chloroflexota bacterium
GCCGTGCCCGGTGACAGCTCAGGTAGGCAAAATGCTCACCTGTCGCGCGCGTGGACCGTTCCAGCCCCTTCGGAATCAAGACGACGCGGCCGGGCCGTAACGGGTACGTTGCCGCGCCAGCAAGCACCTCGCCTGCTCCGGCAATGCCCACCAGCAGCACATCCACCTCTGTGTTGACATGGGGCGCGACGCCGTCTCCCGCCTGGAAGTGCAGGAGATTGATATTCAGATCCGCGCTGCGCGTCGACCAGGGCACGGCCTCGGTGCTGCCCTCCGCGAAGGCGACCACATCAACGGCTACCACCCCATCCGGGGCCTGCGCCTCCGCCGCCAACTCATCGACCAGGTGCGCCCAACAGGCCGCGTCACCACCTTCTGGTTCTGACATGGTGAACCTCCTTCTGGCAAGCGATCAGTGACCGGCGCTGATCTCCTTGCCCTGCCACTTCATGATCAGGCTGATCAGGGAGATCAGCGTCCAGGTGCCCTCAAGCAGCACAAAGCCCCAGCGCACCTGCTGGTAGGCCAGCACAGCCAGGATGGCGCCTCCCGCCAGGTTGAGCAGGATATAGAGGTACGAGCGCGCGTCCATCCGCCCGGTCTGGCTCAGCGCGAACGCGCTCACGATCAGCACCGCGCCGAGCAACTGCAGGGCCAGGCCCGGGCTCATGCTGACCTCCGCGACCGCAGGAGCGGCAACAGCCCTATCAGCGCCACCACGGCCCACACCGCGTAGACCAGCAGAAAGCCCCACTGCGCATGGACCGCAGCGATACCGCCCAGGATCACCGAGCCAACCGCGTTCAGCAGCAGGAACGGCAGGCCGTGGCGGTTCATCCCCCGGAACTGCGCCAGCCCGTACGCGGCCAGGATCAGGATCGCCCCGACGACCTCCAATCCCTGTTCACCCAGCGGGGTCATGGGTATCTATCCATCCGCGCGCTGCGATCCTGGCAGCGGGACATCGGGCAGCGGCAGGCGCACGCCAATCGTGGTGCCGGCATCCGCCACCAGCAATTCCCCGCTCACGTACGAGGCGTCGTCCGAAGCCAGGAAGGCAACCACCGCCGCCATTTCGGACGGCTCCGCGAAGCGACCGAGCGGCACGCCCTTCAGGTACTCCGGGCCCGCCACCGGGTCCTCGGTAATGTAGTTGGCGCGGGTGCGGATCATGCCCGGGGCCACCGCGTTGACACGGATGCCGAACTCGCCCAGGTCCCACGCCGCCGATTTCATGAGCGCGACGATCCCGCCCTTGGAGGCGTTGTAGTGCGCCATGTTGCTCTCCACCCAAAAGGCGTTCGTGGACGCGGTGCAGACGATAGCTCCACCCCCTGACGGGATCATGGCGCGCGCCGCTTCCTGGATGCAGTAGAAGGTCCCCGTCAGGTTGACGTCAATGATCCGCTTCCAGCTCGCGTCACTGATCTCGAGAAACGGCTCCCCATCAGCGATGCCCGCGTTGGCGGCCAGGATATCGAGGCCCCCAAAGCGCTCCACGCAGTGCGCCACCGCCGCCTGCACCGACGCACGGTCCGCGATGTCGCAGGCAAATGCCTCAGCCGTCGACCCCTCCGCCCGCAACTCCGCGGCCGTCTGCTCGGCGAGCGCGCCGTCGATGTCGACCAGGAGAACGCTGGCGCCCTCCTGCGCGAAGCGAGTCGCTATGGCCCGGCCAATCCCTTGAGCCGCTCCCGTCACCAGCACCGTCTTGCGGCTGAAACGTCCTTCAGTCATGACATCTTCCTCAGGCCTGCCCTGTGGTTTCGGCGTCGGCGATGGCAGCGGTCGTGTCCTCCACCTGATCGTCGTACGCCGCCCCGGTTCCCGGCACGAGCACCACCGGGGCTTCATCGATGCGTACCAGTTGTTCCGCCACGCTGCCCATCAGCCAGCGGGCGATCCCGCTGCGCTCGTGCGAGACAAGGATCACCAGGTCGCCCGCGTGAGTCACTTCGGAGATAGCAGAAGCGGGCGGGCCAAAGAGGATCTGCGCGGAGACATTGAGCCCGCCAGCCCGCAGTTTCGCCGCAGCATCCTGCAGGTACCGCTCGGCGTCCTGGCGCATTTCGCGCTCGGCCTGGTCGTACATTTCGAACGGAATCGCCTCACCCATCCCGACAGCGGGCGGCATCATCTCGGCGACATTGACGGAACGCACGAGCAGGATTGGCGTGCCCAGGCGCTGCGCCAGGGTCGTGGCAAAGGGCAAGCTCTCTTCAGCCAGCGGCGAGCCATCGACCGGCAACACCAGGCGCATGATGCCGACCGGGCCAGGAGCTTCCAGTTCCTTGCGGATCACCATCACTGGCACGGTCGCCTGGCGCGCCACGTTATCCGCCACCGCGCCGTGCAGGAGCCGCCCCAGCGCGCCGCGCCCGTGGGAAACCATCACGATCATGCTGGCGCCGCCATTCGCCGCCGCTTCCACAATCCCCGCCACCGGATCGCCAGTGAGCGTCCGGGTCCGCACGGTGACACTGGCGTTTTCCACGCCCTGGGAGGCTGCCTGCAACTGGTTCTCGGCGGTGGCCTGCTCCGAGGCGTCATGAATGACAGTCAGGAGCTCAATGGTTGCACCAGCGCCGCTGAGCGCCACCGCGTACGGCAGGGCGCCCAGGGCCTCTGGCGAGCCGTCCAGCGGTACGAGGATGGTGAACGGGGTCGTTTCACTCACGGAGCACGCTCCTTTACAAGTACTCGATCGGCAACCTGCTGCCGCAATTTTCGCCGACTCCGCGCGTTTCCGCGAGGAGACACAAACGGGCGGTGGCAGGCAAGCCCGCCACCGCCCATTCGCGCAATAACTACCCGAAATGGTTAGTCAGCGCGTGCTGGCACCCACTTCTCCTCCGGCAGCGTGACCGAGGAGACGGACTGCACCTGGAACAACATGCCCAGGATGGCCAGGACGATCCAGACGATGTACCAGAGGATGCCAGCCCCCTGGAAGCGGACTTCGTCCGCCACGGCTACGGCCGCGCCGGTGGAGAGCTCCGTGATGGTGACGCTGCCAATCAGCACCAGCACCCCAGCCACCGCCAGCGCCGCGCCGCCCAGAGCGGAGTTGACGATGACGATGTAGATCGGCAGATTCAGGAAGAGGGCGATGGCCGCGAAAAGAATCGCGCCGATCAACGCCACGATGAAGAGCATGATGCCCCACGGATTGGTAAAGATGGCATGCAGGATGCCCGAGAAGAGCGATGCGCCGACCGCTCCCGCCATGATGATGGCCCCGGCGTACCAGACGAACCACGACAGCAGGGCGAAGACCAACCCGACAATGATGCCGACGATCCAGGAGACGCCGGTCGAGAGGAATCCCGTCCCGAATACTTCCTGCACCACGCGTGCACCGACGAAGAAGCCGGTCACGGCCCCGAAGATCGGCAGCAGGATGAACCAGTACCGCAGACCGAAGAAGCAGACGCCTAACCCGATCAGGGCCAGCAGAATACCGATAATGACTTGTTCCATGGACCGATCCCCCTTGCGCAACGCCAGGTCCCCAGCGCCTCATACCCGACCCCCGGTAGCAGTCCCCGCTACTATCGAGTTCACCTGCACTATACGTACAGTTCAGGGGAAGTCAACGGGACTTCGTCAGGGAACGGCATCGACGTCCGGCACTGGGCGCGGCGTCCGGACCAACAGGACCGCCAGCCCGGCGACGACCGGGAGGATGAGCAGACCAATGATCGCCGGGTCGTAGCCTCCCAGCAGGTCATACGCCAGACCGAAGGGAATCGGCCCGAGGGCCGCGCCGGCAATCCCCATCGAGTAGCCAAATCCGCGAATATTCCCGAGATGGCGCTTCCCGAAATACGAAGGCCAGGCCACATCCGCCGCCACCATCCAGAAACCATTCGATACGCCACGCAATGCGGCATAGACGAGCGCCAGCGCCATACTGTCGGAGAACAGCAACACCACCATGGCCAACGCCAGGAACACCTGCCCCGCCGCCAGCGTGAAGCGAAGCGGGAAGCGATCCGCCAGGGAGCCGGCCATGAACGTGATAGGCAGGCCCACCAGCGACTCTACGGTGAACGTGGCGGCCGCCAGCGTGGCCGGAAGGCCACGGTCAGTCAGGATCGCAACCTGGTTGAAGGAAAGCCCTGTCAGCACCAGCGAGGGCACCAGCCCCGCGCCGATGAGCGCCCAGAACGCCGGTGTCCGCATCGCCTGCTTCAGCGTGTGGCCGGGCTCGTCCAGGGCCAGATGCAGCAGAGCCGGATCAGGCGGAATGCCATCCGGGTGCTGCCCCACCTGCTCTGGCCGGTCGCGCACGAAGACCCAGAGCAGCGGCGCCAACACCAGGAGAATGATGACGCTGTTGACGCGCCAGGCGTCGCGCCAGCCGAGATGGCGGATCATGAATTCGTTGGCAACCGGAACAACGGCCAGGCTCGCGGTCGCCGCCAGCCCAATGATGCTGAATGCCCGGCCTCGCCGCCGCACGAACCAGTGCGGCACGAGCGTGCGCGCCGCCAGCGTCAGCACGCCCTGGCCACTCGCCCGCAGCAGGGAGAACCCGATGGCGAGGGTGAGGACGCCCCCGACGCCGCTCATGAAGAAGAGCGCCCCGGCGAAAACGATAGCCGCGAGGGTCATCACCAGGCGGCTGCCGTACCGATCGATCTGCCTCCCCACGATCAGCAGGGTGAGCGCGCTCACCAGCGTGCCGATGGAATACGTCGTCGAGAAGAGGGAACGTGACTCTCCGAGTTCTGTGAGCATCGGATCGACGAAGGCAGAGACACCGTACGTCTGGGCAGGTCCAGACATGAAGACCGCGATTCCCGCCAGCGTCAGCATGGTCCCGCCGGAAAAGCGGGATGGCCGATGAAATTCGCGAAACGGATTGCGGAGCTGCGATGGCGAAAAGCGGCGAAAAACCGACGGATCCTGCGGAGCCCTCACGAAGTCTGATCCTCGTCAATTCCTACTCAACTGCTTGCGGCGGCACACGCGGTAATCCTCGCGCCGCCACAAATGCGAGCGCGGCCACACCCAGCATCACCCAGTCCTGAACCAGGAGCGCCCGCGTGAGTGACTCGCCTTCCTGGCTCAGCAACGCCACGAACGCGCCTCCAATGCCCGCCCCGAACCCGGAGCCAAGCACGGCGGCCAGGTTAAGTGAGGCGGAGCCTTCGCCCTCCTGCCCTGGTTCGGCAAGCTCCAGCATGGCCAGGGAGAGCGTGGTGTAGGCCAATCCCATACCCAGCCCGGCGAACCCCCAGCCCACAATGCCTACCGGCAACGGAACCGTGGGGAAGAGCACCGTGATCATCAGCAGGAAAGAGCCGGAAAGCAGGACGATCCCCACGCGCGTCATGGCCCGCCGCGAGACCTGCTTCGCCGTGCGGGCCTGGATCCAGGACCCGGCGCTCCAGGCCATGGTCGCCGCCGTCAGGGCGATTCCCGCCACGGCCACGGTCGAGCCGCGCACCTCGACCAGCGTCAGCGGCACAAAGACATCGACGCCAAAGAAAGCCAGGTTCAGCAATCCCATCGACGCAATAGTCGCCGGCAACCCCGGCGCGGCGCGCAGGGTGCCCGGCGGCAGCAGGCGACGCAACGCTGGCACGAGCAGCGCAAGCCCAACCACGACCATCGCCAGCGCGGGTAGAAGTTGGCCGTTCCCGAGCCCGGCCAGGAAGAGCCCTGCCCCGCCAGCCAGCACCAGCGCGCCTATCGTGCGCGCCCGCGCGTCCGGCGCGGGCGTACCGGCGGGCATGGCGCGCAACTGCGGGAATGCCAGCAAGCCGGTCAGCAAGGGCAACGGCGCCAGGGCCAGGAACACGGCGCGCCAGCCGAAACCCTCGGCGATCACGCCGGAGAGCGCGGGTCCAACCAGCCCCGGTATCACCCAGGCAGTCGAAAGGAGCGCCAGCATGCGTGGCCGCGCCTCCTCCGGGTAGCCACGCCCAATACCAACGTACGCGATGGCACTGATGGCGCCCCCGCCCAGACCCTGCAGGGCCCGCCCGGCGATGAGCACCTGCATGCTCGGGGCGACCCCCCCCACCAGCAACCCGGCGGCAAACAGGACGACGCCAACGGCGAACGGAAGCCCAGGGCCCCGCTGGTCCGCCACCAGCCCGGCGATCACGATGGCCACCAGTTGCGTCAGCAGGAAGGCGGAGAAGGCCCAGCCATAGAGGTGCAGGCCGCCTAACTCATCGACTACGGCAGGCAAGACCGTGGCAATCGCCAGCGTCTCGAAGGCGACCGCGGCCACCGTCAGCACCAGGCCGAGCGTCAGCAGCACATGTTGCTGGTCAAATGGGCTCGCGGTTCGGGGGTCTGCCGCTCCAGATGCGACTGCTCCCGGCTTCTGGTCGTGCGACAGGTTGCTGCTCCCAGGTGACGGAGCGTCCCGCACGGCTCCGGCTCGGCACGATACCACGGGTTTTCACAGCCGCCGACGGTTCCCCTACCGTCGGTGCTAGACTTCCCTCCGCGTCCATTTGAGATTCGATAAACCCCGGACCAACGGTGGCCCGATGCCCGATCCAGGTTGGCTGTTATCCCAACTCAGCAATCCCAGAAACATCTTCGACATCCTGGTCGTCGCGGTCATCATCTATTGGCTGCTCTGGTTTGCGCAGGGCACGCGCGCCACGCAACTTATCCGGGGCATCGTGCTCCTGCTGGCGCTGGCCTTCATCTTCGGCACCACCTTCCAGCTCACCGCCCTCAACTGGGTCTTGCAGCAAACCTGGCCCGTGCTCCTCATTTCACTCCCGGTCATTTTTCAGCCGGAAATCCGGCGGGCCCTGGAACAGCTTGGACAGACCAGTTCCTGGTTGCCACAGCTTCGCCCGCGCCCGGGTGACCAGGCTGAGCGCACGGTCAGCGAACTGGTGAAGGCCGCCACGCAGCTCGCTCGCCACCGCTACGGGGCGCTCATCATCCTGGAGCGCAAGACCGGGCTCCAGAACTTCATCGAGCGCGGCGTGCCGATTGACGGCCTGCTGACACGGCAGTTGCTGATCAACCTCTTCTACCCGAACTCTCCGCTGCACGATGGCGCGGCCGTCGTGCGAGATGGGCGAATCGTCGCGGCCAGCGTGGTGTTGCCCCTGACGGACAACACGGACGCCACCTCGCAGCTTGGCACCCGCCACCGTGCCGCCATTGGCATCACCGAGCAGTCAGACGCCGTCGCGGTCGTCGTCTCGGAGGAAACAGGGCAGATCTCCGTTGCCGAAAATGGCCGCCTCGTGCGCAACCTGGATGCCGAGAAACTGGAGGCGCTGTTGCGCGAACTCCTGCACCTGGAACCGACCGCCGGGGAGCGCGGCGGCCTGCTCCACACCTTTGGAGATCTCCTGCGGCCGGTGTCGCGCGGTGAACCGAACGGCAAAAACGGCGTCCACGTCAAGAAGGGCACGGATGCCGAAGCCTCACGGACGGCCTGACCGCAAATGAACGTAAATCCCCCTGAGCGTATCGGCGGAGCCCGCACGGAGGTCGTCTTCCGCGCCATTGCCTCCCTGGCCCTGGCCTTCCTGCTCTGGGCCTGGGTCACCACCCAGCGAGACCCGCCGGAGACGCGCGTTTTCGCCGATCTGACCCTCACGGACCCCACCCTGCCCGAGCCGCTCCAGATCGCCGGCGAGCTCCCGACCGTGACCATCGAGGTGCTGGGACCACGCTCCGTCATGGACCGCGTCTCCCGGGCCGGGTTGCGTCCCGTGCTGGATGTGAGCCAGATCACCGAGCCCGGCGCGTACAACGCCCAGGTCGATGTCGATCTTCCCGCGGCTGCCCGCGTGACGAACATCACCCCGTCCCGCATCGCCCTGGTGGTCGATGAAACGGCCTCGCGCACCATGCACCTCGACGTGCAACCAGCGCCCCTCGACGACCCCACCCGGCGCGTCGGCGAGATTGAGCCTGCCGTCTCCGAGGTGACTGTCAGCGGGCCACGCCGCCTGGTTGATAACGTCACGCGCGTCATCCTGCCGGTCGATATTGGAGACCGTACCGACGACTTCACCGTCGATTTTGTGCCGGTCGCCCTGGACGCCGCCGGCCAACCGATTCCGGAAGTGAGCATCCTGCCCGCCCGCGTCTCCACGGCGGTCGAGGTCGATCAGCGCGGCCGTTCCGTTCCGGTGCTGGTGCAAACCATCGGCAACCCCGCCCAGGGGTATGAGATCGTCGGCAGCGTGGCGAACCCCGCCACCGTGCTCCTCGATGGGCCGGATGAAGCGCTGGCCAACATTCTCTCCGTAGTCACCGCCCCGATTGACGTGGAGGGCGCAACCGATACCGTCAACGTGCGCACCGCCCTGCAGGCCCTGCCGGAGGGGGTGCGCATCGTCAACCCGCCGGATGGCTCGGTGGTCGGTGTCATCCAGGTCCGGCGGCGCGGGGTCACGCAACTCCTGAGCGACCTGCCGGTGGCCATCACCAACGTGCCAGATGGCTTCACCGCCACCGTGGAACCTGCCGCCGTCGGCGTTGTCGTCTTTGCGTCCGAGGACACCATGGCCAGCCTGAGCGGGAGTGACATGTCCACCTCGGTCTCTGCTGCCGGGTTGGGCGCGGGCCGCCATCAATTGCGGCCGAGCGTCACCGTGCCGCCCGAGGTGCAATGGCTGCGCACCGAACCTGAGGTGGTGGTCGTCACGCTCACGCGTGACACCGTCACCGCCACACCGGTGGCCGAAGACGAGTCACCCTTGGCTGATGACGAGCCGACGCCTCCCTGACGCGCGTGTCGTCCTGAGTAGTGCGTCTTGAGGGAGTTGTCCAGCGAGTACGCGCCCCTTCCCTGTCATTCTGAGCCCGCAGGCGAAGAATCTCGTTGTGTGGACCTGGAATGTAACCGGACAACTCCCCGTGGCCGCGCTACTGAGCTCGCAGGCGAAGGATCTCGGCCCAGCCCCGAAATCAAAGAGGTCCTGCGCCATGTGAGCTGGAAGTTCTGGCGCTCGTTGCTGCCACCCGGGCACTACGCCATACTGCGGGGATCTCCATCTCAGGCCGCTGGAGGTCTGCCGTGCCCCGCTGGTTCTTGCTCATGCTCCTCGCCGTTATTGCCCTGGCCATCGCGCCATGGCGCGATGGCTCTGCCCAATCCACACCGGAGGCATCACCCGTCACGCCGCCGCAACCCACCGCGCTGCTCGTTTTCACCGCCCAGGATCCAGTGTGGGTCGCTGCCAGCGATGGCCAGGTCCATATCGTCTACGACCTGGTGATGACGAACATCTTCACCTCACCCGTGACCATCACCAGCGTTGACGTCCTCACCCTGGAAGGTGCGCGAATGCTGCACCTGGAGGGGGACGCGCTCCTGGCGGTCACCCGCCCGGTCTTTGGCGACACCCCAACCCGGGTTGCGCCAACGTCGGGCGCGATTGTCACCCTGGTCGATGTACCCCTGCCCGCAGGCGATCTGCCGCAGCAGCTCACCCACCGCGTTGCGTACGCGCTGGAGCCAGATGCCCCGGCAGGCGCACTCATGAGCAGCCGGGTTGTCGAAGGGCCAGAAGCCATCATCGTCAACCGCGCGCCGCAGGTCATTGCCCCGCCGTTGCGCGGTCACGGGTGGGCAAACGTCAATGGCTGTTGTGCGGCGTCCCCCCACCGCTCGCTGCGGCTGGTGATCAACGGCTCGGAGATCAAGACGATCCAGTTGTTCGCCATCGATTGGATGCAGATCGAGGACGGCGCCATGTTCGCCGGGGATGGCGCCCGTAACGAAGATCACTTCGCGTACGGGGAAGACCTGCTCGCTGTCGGTGAGGGGCGGGTCATCTTCGTGCGTGACGACATCGCCGACAACCTGCCATTCCAGATTCCTGTCCTTCAGGGACCTGATGACTTCCCCGGCAACCAGGTCGTGCTGGAACTTGCCCCTGGCGTCTACGCCATCTACGCCCACCTGCAGCAGGGCAGCGCCCTCGTGCAGGCCGGGGACCTGGTCCATGCCGGCGACAGGCTGGGCAAGGTCGGTAACAGCGGGAACACCGACTCCCCGCACCTGCACTTCCAGCTCTCCGATGGCCCAGACATCATGACCTCTACCAGCATTCCCTACGTCATCGACACCTGGACACTGGCAGGCTCCATAACGCCAGACAGCACTCCAGCTGACGTTCAGGTGACCGGTCCATCCGGCCCACAAGCGGACACGCTGCCACTTGAGCTCACCGTGGCGGGGTTCGCCGAATGATGGTGCTCACGCCCGGCCGCCACCATGCTGCCTTCCCCTGGAGACGCCCTGTGGTCTACCGCTCGCTCCGTACGCTCGCGCTGGCTGGTCTCCTGTTCGTCACCGCTCCGCTCTCGGGAGCCTTGAGCCAGGCAACGCCAGAACCTGCCCCACTGGCGACACAGGTGGCTGCACAGACTACGGCGCTCCTGGCCAAGGCCGTTGACGATCCACTGTGGGTGGTGGGCAGCGATGGCATGGTCCACCTGGAGTACGACCTGCTCTTCACCAACGTCTCCCCCTCACCGGTGACGCTGACCCGGATCGAGGTGCTGGCGCCTGACGGCCAAACACTGTTGACCCTGGAAGGCGACGCCCTGCTCGCCATGACCCTGCCCACGTTCGGCGGCGCGCCGGCCACCGTCGTGCCCGCCTCTGGCGCGCTCGTGACCATGCTGGACGTCGTCCCGCCACCAGGGCAGGTGCCGGAGCGCGTTGGGCACCGCATTACCTATGAGCTGCCCCCGGATGATCCCGCAATCACGCTGATCAGCAGTACCGAGATTGCCTGGCCAGACCTTCTGGTGGAAGCAGGCAGGCCACTCGTCATCGCATCACCGCTGCGCGGTACAGGCTGGCTCAACGCCAACGGCTGCTGTGGTGCATCACCCCATCGCTCCGCGCGGCTGGCCGTTGATGGCTCGCATCTGCTCGATTTCGAAGCATTCGCCATCGACTGGGTCAAGCTGGAGGGCGGCGCGTTCCATGCCGGTGATGGCACGCGCAACGAAGATCACTTCGCGTTTGGCGAGGCGGTCTTTGCGGTCGCCGATGGCACAGTCATCTTCGTGCGAGATGGAGCGCCGGAGAACGTCCCCTTCACCCTGCCGCGGTTGCAATCACCAGCCGATTACGGCGGCAATCAGATCATGGTGCGTCTCGATTCCGGCGCGTTCGCGTTCTACGCCCACCTCCAACCGGGTAGCGTGCGCGTGCAGCCAGGAGACCGTGTCGCAACTGGCGACATCCTCGGCCTGCTCGGCAACACCGGCAACTCCGATGCGCCGCATCTGCACTTCCAGCTCTCTGATGGCCCTGATGTTTTTACTTCCGCCAGCCTGCCCTTCGCTATCGACGAATGGACGCAGACTGGCACCGTCTCGGACGAGGAAAGCACGGCGACGACGGCCGTGGTGGTGGGGACTGAAGAATCTCAAACCAGGACGTTCCCACTGCAGGACACGGTTGCCAACTTCCCGTGATCCGGCGCAGATGGTGCCGCACCG
>JALYWD010000148.1 GCA_030852885.1 Chloroflexota bacterium
GCGGACGCGAGTTCCCGGCTCTTGGGGTCTTCCGGCTTTGGGGTCTCCACAACCTGGGTCGGGATCGCGGTCGGCAGTGGCGCATCGGCCACGGCGGAGATGGTCTCTACCGGTCCCGTGCCCTGGCTGATCGTGGGAACTGGCGCGCGCCCCGAGTCATTGATAGCGACGTACAGCACACCGGCCAGCGCCACGATCAGGGCCATGCTGGCGGCGGCGGCCATCCCCGGCGACGAGAACGCCTGTAGCGCCTGGCTGAGCCATGCCCAGCCCGTTTGCTCCTCACGCACGGCACTCATCACCGCCCGCGATACGGCCGGGCTGGCGTGCAGCCGGGTCATGCCGTACAGGCCGCGCGCAATGTCATCCGCCTGGGAGACGAAGACCCGGCAGGTCGGGCACGCCGCCAGGTGCGATTGCAGCTCGTAGTGCTCCGCCGGATTCAGCGGGGCGTCCATCCTGGCGGAAATGAGTTCTTCAGCGCGTTCGTGGGAGATCATCACCTTGCCTCCCACTCGCGGGGTGCATCAAGCGCATCGACACTGCCATAGATTTCGGCGAATGCCTTACGAGCGCGGAAGAGGCGCAGTTTTGCTGCGTTTTCCGTGATGCCCAGGGCATCGGCGGTTTCTGCTAACGAGAGTCCCTGATAGTGTCGCAGAAGGAGGGCGGAAGCGTAGTGCTGCGGCAATTTGGAAAGCGTTTGTTCGATATCCTGCTTGCGGCCCACCGAACGCTCGATGGACTGTTCGCTGGCGTGATCGTGACCCGGCATGAAGGGGATCCACTGCACGATCTTGCGGCGCCGGAGCTGGCTGATCGCGGTGTTGGTGGCGATGCGGTACAGCCACGGCTTGAAGGCCAGATCAGGGCGCGTCGATGGCAAGGCGTTGTACGCCTTGATGAACGTATCCTGGGTAAGGTCTTCCGCCATCGCGCGGTCACCGACCATGCGATGCAGGTAGTTCAGGATTGGTGCGTGATACGTCTCGAACAGTGTCGCAAAGGCGACCTGGTCGCCCTCGCGGGCACGCCCGACGAGATCCGGATCGTCCGAGGTCAACCCTTGGCTCCTGCGTGCAGGCAGCTGCTTCTCTACAGCCACCGGCTGCGCATTGGTCCACGGTATCGAGAGTTCCATCCGGCGATCCGCTGCTCCTTTCCGCACCCTGAAACGCACCGTTGACGGGTTCCGTTTCGCGGTGAGGAAAGGCTGGCGGTGCGGGACGCCGGGGAACCTGAAGAGGATAGCAGATTGTCTTTCCGGGGTGTCCGTGCAGGGGTAATTTGGCATTATGTCCGGGGTTCCACGTGGAACGATTGGTCCACCCGGGTGGAGCACGATCAGGGATTCGGGAGAGGACAACGAACATGAGGTGTTTCGCATGAGCGCGGCGAGTTTTGCGCTTTCCCCCTGGGCCCCGGACCGGACCGCCGTGCTGGAAGCGTGGGGGCACGATCGGCGTCAGGCGTTGCAGGCGGGCCTGGACGGTGCGCTCGCCCTGATGCTGGGTGAGAATGTGCCGCCCGCGCCGGAGCCTGGGCCCGTGGCGCCGCTGCGTGGCGAGGGGGACACCGTGGCGGCGCTTTTCAGCGACCTCCTGGATGATCTGGTGGAGCAGGTTGCCGTGCACGGTCCCATGCAGGGTGCTGTGCTGGACGGAGTCCTGAAGCGGGACCGGGAAGGGTTTGTGGCCTGGGGCTATCTCTTCCCGCTTGAGCATCCGGTACCCCTGGCGGCGTTTGAGCGGGCCGGGGAAGCAGAAATGGTGGTGGAGACGCCGGATGAGATCCGGCTGCGCGTCACCCTGCGCCGGCTGGCGTAGGCCGCTGGTCGCCTATTCCTCGTCCCAGGCGCCATCCGTTTCGTCCGCCAGCAGTTCCTGGGCGCGGGCGAGGTCATCGGCGCGCACCGAGAGGCGGTGCTCGAAGGTGGAGGCCGATCCCCACGCGCCAAACCCGGCGCCCAGCGGCTGCACCAGGACGGGAATCCCCGCTTCCTCCAGGATCGATTGCCACAACCCGGCAATCGGTTCGTTCGGCGCGGTGGTCAGGTAGACGATTTCCGTAGTCATCAGCGTTCCAGTTCCTCAATCACCACCTGCATGGCAGTGGGCGCAATGGCATCGATGCCCTCGAAGGGCGTCTCCAGTTGATACTCCAGCAGCAGCAGGAGCGAGACCATCACCGCCAGGCTGCCCGTGAGCAGGACATGCACCCAACGGTTCTCGACTGCAAAGAAGTAGGAGAAGCCTACCGTCACGATGCCACCGAGGAGCAGCGTCGCGCTCATGACCTGCGGCAGGCCGAACGCCGCCAGCAGGAACCGGGTGCGTCGCGCTTCATCGAGCGCGTCCAGTTGACCCAGGGAGGCAGCGAAGGTGGGCGTGTCGCCGGCGGTGGAGATGCCGATCTCGTCGTAGATGCTCCAGAGGCGGTCCGTGGGCGAGGGATTGATGGCGGCCATCAGTTCACCCTCCTCCAGTTCGGGCCACTCCACGGTGACCACATGCTCCGCGTAGTCCATCAGCCCGGCGCGCACCGCCTCGTGGTCGGCTGTTGGCCACTCGCGCGAGAGTCGCTGCAGATTGAGGACCGCGTTGGCTTCGTTGGCGGCGGCGGTGCGCGCGTCCTGGTACTCGCCCCAGGCGGCAACCACCACCTGGGCCAGGATTACGGCATAGAGCACGCCAATCACGGCGTAGATGTACCCCGCCACTTCCGTGTGTCCGGCTAACCGCTCCGGCGGCACAAGTCGCCGGACGAGCGCCAGCCCGGCCAGCGAACCGACCACAATGAGCAGCGCGATGACCAGAAAGACGAAAATCCCTGACATTGGATGCGCGCTCCCTGCGCCGCTCAGACGAGACACTGTGTTCGGCGTCAAGCTCCAGAACCGTCTTCTGGGTTCAGGCAGCGACCGGGAGCGCCGATGCCGACGCCTCGGTGGCTGCTGTGCGCTCCGCCCGCGCCTGCCGCAGCCGGCCCATCATCTGCCGCAACAACTTGTGCGCCACCGCGCAGATGGCGCTCTGGGGGGCCTTGCC
>JALYWD010000150.1 GCA_030852885.1 Chloroflexota bacterium
GCCTGGAAGATCACCGTGATCGCGAAGGCGACGGCGGTGAAGACGAGGACCAGCGGCCGGGTGGCAGAGGCCCAGTCCGGGGCCATGCCGTACCGTGGCAGGTAGCGCGGCACGATGTTCAGCAGGCCAGCCATGGCTGACGCGCCCGCGAACCAGAGAATGAGGATGGTCGAGATGTCATAGACCGTCCCAAAGGTGTCCCCGAGGAACTCGTGGGCCAGGTACGCCAGGGCCCGGCCAGAGGCCGCGCCACCCTCCTCGAACTCCTGGTGCGGGATGAGCATCGTGGTGACGAGGCTGCTGGTAATCAGGTAAGCGCTCATGATCAGGGCGGCCGTAGTCAGCAGCTTCCTGGTGTTGCGGATACGTCCAACGGGATTTGATGCGCGGTCGCCCGGATCGCCCTTGACCAACGGCATGACGGCAACGCCGGTCTCGAACCCGGAGAGTCCGAGTGCGAGACGAGGAAAGACGATGAGCGCGACAGCCACCATCATCACCGGGCTGCCGTGCTGCACGAAAAGCGCGTCCTTCCAGTCAATCAGCAGGTGCGGGTTCGCCAGGAAGTGCCGGAACGCGACCACGATCACGATGAAATTCAACGTGAGGTAGACCGCGACCAACCCCACCGCGATGCCGATAGCTTCCTTGAAGCCCTTCAGGAAGACCGCCCCGAGGATCGCGACCAGGCAGAGCGTGACCGCAACCTGGTGACCTTCCAGGAAATGGGGAACGAATGGGTTCTCCAGCACGTGGGCGGTGGCATCGGCGGCGGACAACGTGATAGTGACGATAAAATCCGTGGCCACAAAGCCCAGCAGGACCAGCACGAAGAGCTTCCCCTGCCACCACGGCAGCAGCCGCTCCAGCATGGCGATGGAGCCCTCGCCGCGCGGGCTCTCCTGGGCCACGCGGCGATACACCGGCAGCGCTCCCAGCAGGGTCAACAGGACCAGGATGAGTGTCGCGATGGGCGAAAGCAGCCCGGCGGCCAGGGCCGCGATGCCCGGCTGGTAGCCAAGGGTCGAGAAGTAGTCGACACCAGTCAGGCACATCACCTTCCACCAGGGGTGCTGGTGGTGCGGCTTCTCCTGCTCGTACGGCCCGTCGGGTCCGTGGGGCTGGTCCTCCAGGAGCCAATGCGCGACTGTCCCGGTGTGTTGCTGTGGAAGATTTGCCGTAACCTGCATGGTGACCATTGCTGTTGCGAAGACCTACCTCAATACAGATGCCAGGGCACGTCCGTTCACCCTTTTTCCCAACAATGAGGCTACGTTCGACCGCGTTAGAGCGATGTAAGAGACGCGGCTGATCGTGTTAGAAAGCTGTTAGAACCTGCGCAACATGTTGAGAAACATGGCCTTTGCCAGAAAACGTCGCTGTATGGTTGGGGCGCTTGTTGCCAGATGGGGCCCTCCACGATTGCACGTGGCAAAGCGGGGCAGGCACAAGGTGTTTCTGGAAACTGGAGGTCTGCGTGGCTGGGGAGCGGGTGCTGGTCGTCGACGATGAGCCGCAGATGCGGCGCGCACTGCGCAGTGCCCTGACAACCTATGGCTACGACGTAGCCGTCGCTGACGGCGGCGCCGCGGCGTTGGAAACGATCGCGACGTGGTTGCCAGATGCCGTCGTCCTGGACCTGATCATGCCGGATATCGACGGACTCAGCGTCTTGCGAGACACGCGTACCTGGTCAAGCGTGCCCATCATCGTGCTATCGGCTCGCGGCGCGGAGGCCGACAAAGTAACGGCCCTCGACCAGGGCGCGGACGACTACCTCACCAAGCCATTCGGCATGCCGGAACTCCTGGCGCGGCTGCGCGTCATGCTGCGGCGGCGGAGCGTTGGGGTTGCCGATGTGCTGGTTGCCGGCAACGTGACCATTGATCCCCAGCACTACCAGGTCCTGCGCGATGGCGAAGAGGTGCACCTCACCCCGACCGAGTTCGATTTGTTGCGCGTGCTGGCCAGCGACGCGGACCGCGTTCTGACGCACCGGCAACTACTGGACCGGGTGTGGGGGAGCCACGTGACCGAATCCAGCCAGCAACTGCGCGTGTACATCAACTACCTGCGCCGCAAGTTGGAAGCCGATCCTGGTCATCCCCGGCTCATTGTGACCGAGCCAGGCGTCGGGTATCGCCTGCGGACGACGCCGGCCCCCGAAAAACTCTAACCAGGTTCTAACTTCACCCCCACCATTTCTGACGCGATTCTAACCACCCCAGTCCTATCGTCTCTTGCCGGTACGGAGGAACTGATTCCTCCCGGCGGAGGTGACGGTGTGGCGGAACGTAGCAATTGCGGAGCAATCCTCCTCGTGGAAGACGAGCTGCGGCTGCGCCGCACGCTGGTGCGCTCGCTCGAAGGCCGTGGCTATGGCGTCATTGAGGCGGCCACCGCGGGTGAGGCCGTCACCGCCGCACTTGCCGCCGACTTCGCGGTGATGCTGATCGACATCAACCTGCCTGATGCCACCGGCTGGGATGTCCTGCGCCAGTTGCGCGCGGCTGGCCGCGAGGCGCCGGCCGTTGTCCTCTCCGCCGTGCCCCCGAACCCGGCCCGGGTGCGGGAGTTTCGGCCGCTTGGGGTCCTGTACAAGCCATTCCCGATCGACGCCTTGCTGCGCCTGATCCGCGTGGCCCGCGGAGCATCTTCCCCTCAGGAGATTCTCCAATGATGGAGCTGGTTGTTGATCTGGGTGTCCTCGTGCTGCTGCTGACTCTCCTGGTGGGTGGCCTCGCCGTGTGGCGGATCGGCCAGATCGTCTCGTGGCGCGCTCTGGCAGTCACGGCGATGACAACCCGTTCCTTTGCGGATTGCGTCGCCTTTATCCGCTTTTGCGCCGAAGCGCGTGGCCTCCTGAGCGAGAACCGGCCGCCAGGCCAGCCAGAGGCTCGGTCGCGTGGCGGACCTGGGCAGGTGGGTCAGAGATTGGCTTTGCGTTTCCTGATGTCCCACAGCGACACGGCGCGAGAAAGCCAGGGATGGAGATGAAGGCGTGCTGGATTTCGTGATGATCGCAAGCACCGTTGGTTTCTTTGCCGCGTGCCTGGCCTACATGGTTGGGTGCGAGCGGCTACAGGACAGGGATCAGTAGCTATGAGCGTTGCCGCTATGACTTCGCGCGCTGCGATGTCGATGGCCCAGCTCCGGCGCACCGTCCAGATGCGCGAGCACGTCGTAGAGGCGTGCCGGCTCGTTGCGTCGCG
>JALYWD010000169.1 GCA_030852885.1 Chloroflexota bacterium
GCCCCATGACATCTCATACCTCAGCGTCAAGCAGGGCCGTTCGGTGATAGGATGCCGCCCGATTGCATTCATTCGTCAGGGAAAAGGACAGCATTCCATGAAGGTGCTCATTTCCGCCGATATGGAAGGGACCTGCGGCGTGGTCTCCTGGGTGCAGGTGATGCCGCCGGAGTATGGCGGCGAAGCCCACTCGCAGGACCGCTACTACCGCACCCGGGAGCGCATGACCGCCGAGATCAACGCCGCCGTGGAGGGCGCGCTCGCGGCGGGCGCGGACGAGTTCATCGTCAACGACAGTCACGATGGCATGCGCAACATCATCCCGGACAAGCTGCACCCCTCCATCCGCTTCATTACCGGGAACGACAAGCCGCTCGGCATGGCCCAGGGTGTGGATCTCGATGGCGTGGGCGCCATGTTCTACACCGGCTACCACGCCAAGGCGGGCACCCCGGCCGCGCCGCTGGCCCACACGTGGTCCGGCTGGCTGAACGATGTCAAGATCAACGGCGTCTCCACCGGCGAGTTCGGCATCAACGCGGCGGTGGCCGGGTACTACGGCGTGCCGGTGACCATGATTGCCGGGGATGACAAGGCGGTCGCCCAGACGCAGGCGTTCCTCGGTGAGCAGGTGGCGGGAGCGGTGGTGAAGGAGGGGATTTCGACCTTCTCCGCGCTGCACCTGCACCCGGAACGGGCGCGTGAGGTGATCCGGAACGCGGCCGAGCAGGGCGTGCGCAACGCGGCCACGGCGACACCATTCGTGCTGCCGGCCGAGAGCGCCATCGAGCTTACGTTCGAGCACCAGGCGCGCGCCGACCAGGCCATCAACGTGCCGGGCGTGGCGCGCACCGGCGAACGCTCCGTCGCCTGGATCACGCAAAATGGCCGCGAGTTCATCAGCACCTTCCGCGCTGTCATGGGGGTTGCCGCCATCAAGATGGCGCCGTAGATCAAGCGGCAACCGCCCAGGTGAGGGCGGCCAGGGTTCTCACGACTGATGCAGGCGGCTGGCACTATCGCCAGCCGCCTGCGCGTGCCCGGGGCACTGCATCGGGGCTCAGCCAGTTTCGCCCGGGGAGTCATTGGCGGTGTTTGCCATCAACATCCAGATGGACGCCGATCCGGAGGCGAGCAGGAATCCTGTGACGAAGGCCAGGACGCCCAGGCCATGCAGGTGCCCGATCCAGATCAGCCAGGCGGCCAGGAGCAGGCCAACGCACCCGACGGTGTGGCGAAACACCCACCGCACCGCGCCGTTGCTGAGGGGTTCCGGCATACGGGCTGCCGTGATGAGGCGTTGCATGACGCGCCAGACCCATACTTCCGCCGACAGCCCGGCCACGGCCACGGTCCCCAGCGCCAGGGCCGTGGTGAGCCGGTCCCGGTTCGGGGCCAGCATCAGCGCCGACACCCCGATGGCCACCAGCAACGTCGCGAAGGCCAACGCGGCGCTGTCCTGGATATCCTCGCGATGCCTGCGGAAGATGCCCAACCGCAGCGAGAGCGCCACGAAGAGCAGGCCCAGTAACGCGGCGGCGGCCGCTCCGAGCAGGGAGTAGAAGTCACCCCAGGTTGCGACCTCGGCCTGAAAGCTGGTCTCCATTGGCACACTCCTGATTCGCGGACCCGGATGTGAAAAGATCGGGCTATCATGCAGCATATTCGCGCGAAAAGATGAAACAGGACGCCATGGCGACGTACGACGTTGACTCACGGAACAAGGTGCTGCGCCTGGCCAAGCGCGGGCTCTACGACGAAGAGACGGTCTTCGGCATCGTGGATGCTGCGCTGATTTGCCACGTCGCGTACGAGATCGACGGCCAGCCCTACGCGATGCCGACGCTGGTGGCGCGCGATGGTCACACCATCCTGCTGCATGGCCACGCCAGGGCGCGCACCCTGCTGCACGCGGGCGCCGGCAACCCGGTCTGCATCACCGTGACCCACACGGACGGCATCGTGCTGGCGCGCTCGGTTTTCAACCACTCCATCAATTACCGCAGCGCCACGATCTATGGCCGGGGCCGCCTGATCACCGACCCGGACGAGAAGCTCGA
>JALYWD010000181.1 GCA_030852885.1 Chloroflexota bacterium
TCCGTGTCGTGCTTGCCGTTGGTGAGCTGCTGGATTGCCGTGCCAACCTGGCCCAACGCGTCCTTGACGCCATCCGGCGCGTTGTTCATGAAGCCTTCCGAGAGGTAGCCGAACTGCTGCCCCTTGAAGAAGCTCTCGGCCATGCGGGCGGCGGTGTCCGGATCTCCCCAGACGGTCAACTTGGAGCTGGCCATTGCTTCGCCGTAGGCGTTGGCGGCGGCAATACGCACCTGCTTCTCAGCTTCGATGCGGGCCAGGTCCACCTGGAGGCCGCGCGAAATCGATTCGAACTGCGCCTTGTTCTCCAGGTCCTGGCGTTCAACCGTGACCTTGGCGCGTTCCACTTCAACCCGCTGGCGCTCGACATCGACCGGCACCATCTGCTCGGCGCGGTGTCCCTCGGCCTGGAGCGCCATCGCTTCCTTTTCCGCCTGGGCGCGGGTGAGGCGGGCGATTGCGTCCTTGGCGGCCGCGGCCTCTGCACCCTCGGCGGCTTTCACGACCGCGTAGGCCGCGACGTCTGCTGTCACCTGCTCCTGCAGGCGCTTGCGCTCGAACTCCGCCTGCGCCTCGATGATGGCGCGGGCCTTGTCGCGCTCGGCGGTCTGCGTGATCTCGACCGTGCGCACGGCCTGGCGCTCGGTCTCCATGTGGGCCTCGGCGGCAAAGCGCTGCGCCTCGGATTCGGCGCGCTCGCGTTCCTTGGCGGCAATGGCAATCGCATTCTCCCGGATGGCCAACTCCACGGTGCGCTGCTTCTCGACCTCAGCCACGCGCGCCGCCTGCTCGCGCTGCTGGTGAGCCACTTCCAGGGCCCGGTTCTTTTCGACTTCGGCCACCTGGACGGCCTCGTCGCGCTTGACGTCGGCCAATCCAGCCAGTCGGGTCTGCTCGGCGGCGAAGGTGCTGGCTTCCTGCTGCGCCTGCGCCCGCGCAATCTCGATGTTGCGGTCCTTCTGGGCCTCGGAGTTGGAGCGGGCGACTTCCTGCTCGAAGATGAACTGGTCGCGGGTCACGTCCTGTTCCCGCACACGCTGGTCGGCCTCGCGCTCGATCTGGTTGCGCTCGACGCGCTGCCGCTGCGTGATCTCGGCGATGGTACGCAGGCCCTGAGCATCGAAGACGTTGTCTTCGCCGCGCATGGCGTTCGGCGGGGTCTGGTCCAGCCGGGAGATGGTGACCGATTCCAGGGTCAGGCCGTTATGGGCCAGATCCTTCTCCACGATGATCTGCACGGCCTGGGCAAACTCATCGCGCTTGGTGTGCAGCTCGTGCAGGGGGCGCGTGGCGGCCACCGTGCGCAGCGCGGAAACCAGCTTCTGGTTCACCAGGTGCTTGACGCTCTCGGCGTCCACCGAGCGCTCGCCGAGCGAGGTGGCGGCGGCCAGGATGTGCTCCTTGATCTTCTGAACTTTTATGTAGAACTCGGCCGCAACATCCGCGCGCAGGTTGTCACCGGTAATGAGAGCATCGTGGCCGGAGCGGTCAACGTCCAGGCGCATGGTCTGGAGGGAGACCGGGACGATTTCGTGCACGACCGGGATGACCAGCGTGCCGCCGTCGATGATCGGGACCTGGCCGCCCATGCCGGTGCGCACGAAGGCCTGGTCGGCGGAGGTCTTGATGTACAGCTTCGTCACGATGAGCATGAACGCGCCGACGATCAGGAGGAGCGCGCCGAAAATCCCCAGGATTGATTGCGCCGCGCCGCCCAGGCTGAAAGCGCCTGAACTGGCCAGGATGCTGGGAACCAGGATGAAGATCAGGCCAACGATGATGGCGCCGATCGCGATGCCAGCGACTCCACCACCACCACGTCTGTTAGGCACGGATACCTCCTCTTCCTACTACGTCGAGCAATTCCGATGCGAGATGTTTGCTTGCGGTTACGCGGCCGGCAGGCTCGTCCCAACTCCATTGAGGGCGTCATCCTGCGTCACAAGGAACGATCCGGTTGCGTCGTCATAGCGCCAGAGCACGACGCGAGCTCCGGCCGGGATCATCGCCTCGTCAGCGAGCACACGGGCCGGCACCTCGTGCATGGTGCCGTGCTGGTCATAGACCTGCACGCTGCCTCCGGTGGCGGAGATGGGGTAGCGGGTTTCCGCCATGCGCCCGATCAGTTCCCGGGCTCCCGCACCGTAGCTTTCGGTGCCGGGCATGACCCGACTGAGGAGTCTGGTCATCACCCGCGTCAGGCTCACCGCACCAACCAGGGCCACCAGCAGCGCGGGCCAGACGAAGACGCCGGGCTCTGGCCAGATCGGCCTGAAGGCGCGCATGGCAAACCAGCCGATGACGCCCCAGAGCAGGCTGAAGCTGATGAAGACGACCGAAATGGGCACACGGCCAACGCCGAGGATGCCGAGCAGATCGTGGCCACCGTCTGCGTCGTGCGTATCGACGTCCAGCCCCAGATCATCGAAGGGGAGCGCACCGACAGCAAGCAGCAGGACGTAGAGGACCGCGGCAGCCGCGGGTAGCAGGAATATGAGGTTCCACCACTCCAGGAGTTCTACCATCATGTTCCCTGGCCGCAGGCGCTCCATCGCCGCCACGCCGCCGTATTGAGAGTATCCATCGCTCCGCCGGGTATTCCCCCCGTACCGGGTACGGGACACTGACTCATAGCGTGCCACTCACATCCGGCCACACTACAGGCCACTTGACAAGCGTGCGTTTGGTCCGGCCGCGAGGCGTGTGCAAGGTACCGGCATCCATGCTTGTGCAACGTAAACGCCTGATAATGCAAATGTGTTCCGGCGGATGCTTGTTACCGGGTAAGGCTACGCCAATGGTGCAATGAACGAGCGGAGGCACGCCGCGAAGGTTTCGGCGGACATGCCAAGAGTCAGCGCGATCACCCATGCCGCCAGGTAGTCATCGGAGCAGGTGATGGCGACGCC
>JALYWD010000201.1 GCA_030852885.1 Chloroflexota bacterium
GTAGGCGCAGCAATTCAGCGTGCCGTCGTTGCTGGTTCCGTTGTCATCGCAGACCATGCTGTTGTAGCGAGTGTCGCCGCACTGGCTGCTGTCGGTGCACTCGGCTCCCGGCGCCAGGTACCCGCCCGGAGCAGCACCGGCCTGTTGCCGCCCAAGCACGGCCAGCCCCAGCGCGGCGGTGAGCCCGCCCAGGAAGGAGCGGCGGGATGGCCCCTGCGCCAGGTGGCGGGTCAAGGCATCGAACCGGTGCTGATCCACGGCGTTCCTCCAGTTGCTCGCTACTCGCCAGGCCAGAGTGCCTGCTGTGATGCACGATAGTGGTTGCAACGCGGTTGCGCACCAGTACAACCTGCGGGGTTTTACCGCGTGCTCCGCGGCCAGTGTCCGCGGGCGTGGAGAAGAAGGCGGCCGTCACCGCATCAATACTGAGCTGGCGGAATTGGCCAGATGGCTGGCACTCTCCTGGACCGCGAGTGCCGGCGGCGCTGTCACGAGCCGGGGTCGTCTTCGTAGTGCTGACGGAGGTCCAGGCGCCGGACCTGATTATGCCGGCGATCGCTGACGGCCTGGAACTCCCCAGGGAGCAGGGTGGAGACGTCTCCGGACAGGTCAGGGCCTATCTGCGGGAGTGGCGCGGCGCGAGGCTGCGCCGCGCGTTGATCGCGTTGACGAGGGCCGCTTCGATCGATCCGTGACGCTGCCTATTGCGCCGCCCAGCCGCCGTCCACCAGCCACGACGCGCCGTTGACGAACTTGGCGGCGGGGGAGCAGAGGTAGACCACGGCGGCGGCGATATCCTCCGTCTCGCCGATGCGGCCCAACGGCGTGCGCTCCTCCAGCGATTTCTCGTACTCGCGTGAAGCCTCGAACTGGTGCTTGTTCATGGGGGTGCGGATGTTGCCCGGTGCGATGCAGTTGACGCGCACGCCCAGCGGGCCCAACTCGGCGCCCAGGGCGCGGGTCATCAGCTCCACGGCGCCCTTGCTGGCGCAGTAGGCGGCGGACAGCGGGAACCCCTTGTACCCCGCAATGGAGGAGATGTTCACGACCGCGCCGGCTGGCTTCAGGTAGGGCAGCGCCGCCTGCGTCAGCGCGAAGGGCGCGCGCACGTTCGTGGCCATCTGGCGGTCGAAGCTGTCCAGCGGCTGCGTCTCAAAGGGCATCGGCTCGAAGATGCCGGCGCAGTTGACGAGGATGTTCACGCCGCCAAAGCGCTTGACCGCTGCCTCGATGATCTGCTGCGGTGCATCAGTATCGGTCAGTTCCGCCTCCACGACGTCTGCCTCAACGCCGCGCGCCTCGACCGCCGCGACGGTTTCGGCCAGCCGTTCCCGGTTGCGCCCGACCAGCATCAGGTTCGCACCGGCCTCGGCCAGCGCCTCGGCGACGGCGCGGCCAATGCCGGAACTGGCGCCCGTGACGAGGGCGGTCTTGCCGCCCAGATCGAGGTCAAGGTACTTCCGCATCGTGCATGCCCCCGCGTGACTCCAGCTACCATCAAGAGGCAATTGTGCATCCAGCGCGAGAATAATGGAGCAGCGGTTGTGAAGCTGGAGACACTGAAGGGAACCCGACGACAAGCCCTGGCGGCAGGCATCGCCCTCATGGCTGGACTGCGCGCCGTGACGGGCGCCGCGCAGGTGGTCATTCCGCGCTACACCTTTCTGCGCGGTTGGGGCGGTACGGGCCGGACGAACGGCCGCTTCGATGGCCCGCGCGGTGTCGCCGTCTTCGCCAACCGCGTCTACGTGGCGGATTCCTTCAATAACCGTATCCAGCAGTTCACGCGCACGGGGGAGTTCACCCGCACCTGGGGCACGCTGGGCAACCGCAACGGACAAATGAACCGGCCGCGCGGGGTGACGGTGGACCAGGACGGCCTGGTCTATGTGGCGGACACGCTGAACCACCGCATCCAGATCTTCTCGCCCACCGGGCAGTTCATCCGCACGTTTGGCCGTCAGGGGAGTGGCGCCGGGCAGTTTTCCTACCCGTGGGGCGTGACGATTGGCCGCAACGGGCGTATCTATGTCTCCGACTCCTCCAACAACCGGGTGCAGGAGTTCAACCGCAACGGGCGCTTCCGCAAGACCTGGGGGCGGCGCGGCAGCACACAGGGGCTCTTCAACTTCCCGCGCGGCATCGCGGCGGATCGCCAGGGGCGCATCTACGTCGCGGACGGCGCGAACAACCGGGTGCAGGTCTTCCGCGCCAATGGAGATTTCCTGCGCATGTGGGGCCGGGAGGGCACGGCGAACGGCGCATTCCAGGACCTCCGCGACATCGCGGTCGACAGTGGCGGCCGGGTGCTGGTGACCGACACCGGCAACAAGCGCGTCCAGGTCTTCGCGCGGGGTGGCCGCTACCTGACTCAGCTCACGTCCCGCAACATCGCGCCCGTCGGCTTCGCTCCCATGGGCATCACCGTCGATGCTGCCGACCGCCTTTACATCGCGGACACCGACAACGACCGGCTGGACATGTTCACAACGTCGTTGTCGTAGGGGGTGCCGCTGCGCTTAGGGGGAGACGGCCTGCGGGCCTTAGGGAAGACGCGCTCACGCGCTTAGGAAGTAAGGGAATAAGGAAATAAGGAATGAGACGTGGAGGTCTTCAGCCGCGTCTTCTTGGCCCTTTGCGCCACTGTCCCGCGCCAACGAAAATCCCCTCGCCCTGCGCACCGGGAGAGGGGTTTGGGGTGAGGGTTTTCGCTACCGGAACGTGATGCTGATGCCCTCCAGCGGGATATCGCCCGGCTGCGTGGACCAGGTCTCTCCGGGCGCGACCGGGAAGGCGCGGGTGAGCGTGCCGGTGGTGACGATTTCGCCTGCCGCGATCTGCGGGTTGTTCGGGTCCGCCGCGAGGACGTCGATGAGGTGCTTCAGCGCGGTGAGTGGGCCATCCAGGACGTTGCTGGCCTGGCCGTGATCCGCCAGTTCGCCGTTGCGGTAGAGATCGATCTCGAAGGCGGGGAGCTTGGCGAACCAGGTATCGCGGTCAGCGGTGATGTCGTGCCAGGGCCCGGTGTACAGCCCACCGTGGAGGCCGTAGGCGGCCACGGTGTCTGCCGGCGAGAAGGACCAGTTCGGGAAGATCGACTGCACGATTTCGAAGCCGTGCGCGATCTGGTCAACGCAATCGAGAATCTCGCGCTCGCTCATCTCCGCCGTCGGCGCGGACGCGAAGTGGAACACGACCTCCGGCTCGATGCGCGGCTCGGCGAACTCCGACAGCGTGACGCCGCCCGGCTCGCCAGCCAGGTCGGTGGCGGTGGTGTCGTACATGTAGCCCCACATCGGGGCATAGACGCCGTACTCATCCCAGATGGTGCGGTTGGTGAACCCGATCTTGCGGCCAACCACCTTGGCCCCGGCTTCCTCCCGCGCGCGGCGCACGGCGGCGGTCACCTGGTAGGCCTCGTCCAGGGTAAAGTCAGGCATGCTGCGCGAGAAGGGCGCGATCTGGTGGCCACCCAGCGCGGCGAAAGACGCCGCCGCAATGGCATTGAGATCGGTCGGGGTCTGGCTGGCGCCGTCGCTCACGTGGGTTCCTCCATTTGCTGACGAATCAAGCTGTAGGGCATCGTACGGCATCTGCCGGACTGGCGTTGAGGCTGAATGAGCCGTGTACTATTGGTCGTGGCCCTGGCCGGATGCATCTGGCGTCCGGGGAGCCTGAAAGGAGCCTCCAGAATGAGTAGCAGCGGGTGCGGCCACTTCTTCACGCGCGTGCGACGCGCCTGAGCGGAGTCCGCTGCGGATCTGGATGCGTTTTCCGCGCTGAGATGGATGCCTTGACAGGCTTGCCTGAGCCAGCGCTTACCTGACATCCCAACTCTCCTGAATCTGGACGGACTCTGCTTCGGCGCATCACGTCTGCGATGTGTTCTGTTGCCGTGCCGTTCTCTTTTAAGGAGTCAATCTCATGTCTCGCCAACGTACCCGCGCCGCGCTTTCTCAGAACTTCCTGCGCGATCCCCGGCTTGCGGATCATCTCGTACGCCTGGCCGCCCTTGATGCCAACGACACCGTCATCGAGATTGGCCCGGGGAGCGGGGTGCTCACCGGCCGTCTCGCCCAGTCTTGCCGCCAGGTCCTGGCCATCGAGAAGGACGCGAACCTGGCGCGCCGCCTCACCCAGCGCTTCGCCTCCGAGCGAGCGGTAGCCACCTTTGCGGCGGATTTCCTGGAGTTCCCGCTACCCGGCAGCCGCTACAAGGTGTTCGCCAACATCCCGTTCGCCATCACCACCGCCATAGTCAGCAAGCTGACGACTGGCGTCTCGCCACCAGAGGACGCCTGGCTGGTGATTCAGCGTGAGGCGGCGCAGCGCTTCCTGGGGGAGCCCGACGGTACGCTCGTATCCGCGCTGCTGCACCCGTGGTTCACCGGCCAGATCCGGCATGACTTCCGGCGCAGTGACTTCGTGCCACAGCCCGGTGTCGACGTGGTGCTGTTGCAGATGTCGCAGCGACCAGAACCGTTCATCGCCCAGGAGAGCCAGGAGGCATACCGCGACCTGGTGACCTTTGCCTACACCGCGTGGCAGCCGACGGTGGCTGCGGCCCTGGCGACCGCGATGCCGGCGGCCCAGGTGGCAAGACTCAGCCGCATCGCGGCCAGCAATCTGGAGCGGCGGCCTTCAGCGCTGACCGGGGAAGAGTGGATAGCCCTTGTCGTTGCGACCCATGATCTATTCCCCACTCTGCCCGCGGCGATAGCCGGTGCCGCGGGCAGGCTGGAACAGCGCCAGGCAACGTTGGCGAAGCAGCATCGATCCCGAAGGTCCTTCAGTTCCTCATCTGGTGGTGACTGGCGCGGGCGATGATGCACGGC
>JALYWD010000127.1 GCA_030852885.1 Chloroflexota bacterium
CGGCGGCCAGAGAGCCACAGGCCGATGGCGAGGACGGCGTTCACAACCACCTTGGCGTAGAAGTCGACGTCGCTCAGACCGAGCAGGGGGATGTAGACCAGGTCGGTCAGCGTCCACAGGGCGTTGAGAAAGATCATCACCAGCAGCACGCCCCGGTTGCGCAGCGGGTCACGCCACACCAGCACCGCCCCGAAGACCAGGGCCATGTGGGCGCCGCCCTCCAGGGCGATCTTTTCTATATGCTGGCCTTCACCAGAGCCGAGCACGATCTGGCGGGCAAAGAAGAGCATCGAGATGCCCCACAGGAGCCCCAGGATCACCTGCAACCCCAGCATGATCCGCAGGAACCGGAGATCGCCCGTGGCGTGGGACTCGCTCATGCCATGTGCTGGATTCACGTCGCCTCCTCCTGTCCTTCCGCCGGATCGGCCCGCGCGGGCGTCGTGATGACGGATCCCGCGTGGGTTCTGACCTACCGGGGCGGGCCCGGCGCAAACCCCGCCCCGTACCCGGCATTATGCAGCCGGGACTACCCCGCCCGCCGGGGTGCAGGCGGGCGGAGCCGCCGTTGCCGCGGGCGTGCCCACACCATCGATGCGTGCAATGACGCCGCCGCCGCTGGCCGTGCCCATGGCGGGCAGGGCGACATACAGCGCGCCGTCTGGCCCGAAGCGGATGGTGATCGGGAACATCAGCCCGCTGGCGACGTCCTCGGCGCTGGCCGGGCCGGTCTGGCGGACGATGCGGCCACTGCCCGGCACCAGGAACGGCGGCTCCTCCACGTTACCGGTTGACATCTCGACGGCGTAGAGGGTGCCGTCCGGGCTCACCGCCACGTCCGTCACCGCCGTCAGGCCGGTCCAGACATCCGTCACCGTGCCATCGGCGGCGATGTGGCTGACCTTGGCTACGCCGTCCGGAAAAGGCACGGGCGTGAGATAGCCGGCGTACACCCCACCCTGTGGGGCTGCCACCATCATCGTCGGCACGAGGTGCCCGGCCGAGAGGTCCGCGACCCGCGTCACCGTGCCATCGAGGCTGACGCTCAGGATTTCACCGCTGTTGGGATTGCCTACCCAGAGCGTGCCTGCGGTCTCATCGGCGACGAGGCCGTAGCCGGCAGCGTCGGGATCGAAATCGGGCGGAATCTTCGCCACGGGGTTCGCCCGCACCCAGGCCGAAAGGTCGGCCACCAGCTCGGTGGAGCCATTCTCCAGGATGCGGTAGACCCCGGAGGGCTGCGCCGCGTTGCCGTGGGCCTCGCCGCCACCGTCCACGGCGGCGTAGAGCTGCCCACCCAGGACGGCGAGATCTTCCACCCCCAGGATGCCGCCGATCTGGTCACTGGTCGAGGGCAGGCCGCCAGCCACCAGCACCGGGCATCCGTTCTCGATGCGCACAACGCTGGCGGTGGAACCGCCCTGGAAGGGACCAACGGGTGGTGGCGCCGTGGGGGTGCCGAGCGATGCGCCGCCGCTGCCGGCCTGGGCAACATAGAGTGTGCCCTTCGCGGTCCACAGGAAGCCGCGCGGGGAGATTAGCCCCGAGGCGATCGTGGTCAGCGCGCTGGCCTGTGGGGTGGCCTCCTGGGCGGCGACGGGGGCGGCGAGCAGCGTGAGCAGCGTGACGATAAGCAGGAGCGAACGACGCATGGCAGATTCCTCCTGACCGCGCGGCGACCATGTCGCCTGGCCGCGTGATGACGCTGAACCTGGCCGGGGAGCACGGTGCTATCCCGGCTACGCCGAACTGGCCCCAGCCGGGTTCGCCACGCGCTCCACCCAGCACCATGGCCACCAGGTTGGCGCCGGAAATCATTGCGTCTGAGGCAGGCTCACTCTAGCGACAATTCGACGGATGTCAAGGCCAATGCGCGGCGCACTCGTCTTCCGTGACCCGCATGTGGCTGCTCTCGCCGCGGGGGGTGGGTAGCTGACGAAAGCAGAAAATACGTATTTCTACGGATAGTCGCTACACAGTTTTGCGTGCAGACTCCATCACGTGATCGGGGGGCTTGCAGAGCACTGAATGGCGAAGCCGCCACCCCTCCGCTCACAGCACAACGGAGGCGCGCGCCATGGAACTCGATGCCCTGGATCGGCTCATGCGGCCGCATGTGGAGTCAGGCACCTGGAAGTTCATCATCACCAGCATCTCGGCCATGATCATCCTGGCGTTGTTCGATTTCGTGGGCGCGGTCTTCGCCAAGGAGTGGGCGGACACGCGGCAGCCGTGGTGGTTCGTGGCTGGCCTGGCCACCTTCATGGGCCTCTTCTGCGTCTACGCCTACAGCCTGAAGACCGCCGAACTCTCGGTTGTCACCATCGGCTGGGTGGTCTTCCTGCAGGTGGGCCTCCTCCTCTATGAGCGATTCCGCTACGGCGCCGAGCTGCCAGCCATGAAGTGGGGGGCCATCGCCCTCATCCTGGCCTTGCAGGCGTACCTGGTGCTGGCGCCGAACAACACGGGCAAGGTGGCGGAATCCGCGCAGGTGCTGCCGCCCGCGACCCTCCTCCCCGTTCGGGCTCGCTAGCACCACGTCCACACACCACACCGCATCCGCGGTCTCCTCGACCGTCGCTCGTTCCACCCACGGGAGATACCGTCATGCCTGCCATGCTGCCGCACATCGATGCCGCCTTCGCGCCGCTGCCGATGCCAGCCACACGCGTTCACCTGACGACCATGCACCAGCGCA
>JALYWD010000322.1 GCA_030852885.1 Chloroflexota bacterium
GCGTGGCCTCCTGGGCGCGGCTCGCGACCGGGCGCAGGGTGGCGCTGCCCGCTGCCGCTGCCGCCGCCGCCAGCATGGTGCGGCGCGAGTGACGAGGTGAGGCATGCAACAGAGCGCCTCCTTCCAAACGCTGATGAGCATCAAGCACGATGTATCTCCTGCCGGTATTCGCCGCGGCGTCACCGGAAGCCCGGTGCATCCCTGCAATGGCATTCTGGGTACCTCAGCCACTATCTGAGCGGGGCAGGGGATTGTCAACACGATAGCCAGCAGTGGGAGTACTCCTCGGTGGGATCCCGCTGTGGCATGCACGTGCCGCCGGCCAGACGACGATAGGGGAACGGATAGCGCTGGAGCTTGCGCGTCTTGCAGGATGTTGGACGCCTTGCAACAGGCGAGAGGTCCGACGTGTGATGGTGCCGATGCGTTCTATCTTTTGCGCTCACCGTGGTCCTCACGTCCTGCGGGACTGGAACGCCCGAGACATACCGTTCTGGTGTGACTCCTGATGAGGGGTGCAACAATGACCGACGCGGCGCTTGTTCCAGATGTGAAGCGGGATGGCGTCATGAGCATCGCCTATCCTCCGATCTTTGAGGATGCCGATGTTGCGTCGCGTGCCGGCCAACTCCGCACAAAGCGCCTGGCCGGTGGCGAACTCGTGTTGCTGGTCGCCGCCGCCGCCGTCGCCACGACTCAGGGCATACTGCCTGGGGTGCTCGACGTTCGCTGGGACCGAGCCCTGGCCGCCGCACTGCTCTTTGTGGCGTTCGTCGCCCGCGTTGCCAATCGCCTGACTGGCGCCGATGATGAGTGGTTTGACGGCCGTGCAGTGGCCGAAACGATCAAATCGGCCGCATGGAAATACGCCGTACACGCCTACCCATACGACGGTGACGATCGCGCCGCTGACGTCGCCTTTTACGCCACTGTCCGCGACACGCTTGAAGCCCGGCAAGACCTGGCCGCCTGTCTCCACCAGGGCACGCGCAATGGCTCCCAAATCACACCCTGGATGCGCTCCCTGCGCTCTGCGCCGCTGGCAGAGCGCAGCCTTGCGTACCTCGCTGAGCGTGTGGACGACCAGGCCGCCTGGTACGCCGCCAGGACCGAGGGCAATCGTCGTGCCGCTGGCCGCTGGTTCTGGCTCGGCCTTGGGTTCGAGATCGTTGCGGTGCTGGTGGCGATCGGGTTGGTCGTGGCCACGTCCGCCCCAGACGTAGTCGGTGTGCTGGCGACCCTGGCGGTGGCCGTCACGGCCTGGAACCAGACCGGCCGCCACGACGAGTTGAGCAAGAGCTACGGCCTCGCCGCCAACGAGATCGTGCTGCTGCGGACACGCGTCGAGATGGCCGGCGACGAGGAGAGCTTCGGCGCGGCGGTGAACGATGTGGAACTCGCGGTCTCCCGTGAACACACCATGTGGATGGCAAGAAGAAGCTAACAGCAGCGGCTGATGTGGCGGAAGCTGCACACGCAACTCGGGCAGTTGGCCAGGGAGGGCGGGCAACACCTCCCTCCCGGACCGGTGGAGATAGTCCCCGGCGCGCAACAGGTGTACACCTCGCCGCCGTTGAAATCATGGTCAAGGCCGGAGACGGCGTCGAAGGGGCAGCAGAAACCTGAGCCCAGCTCCGTGATGAGTTCCCCATTTTGGTTCCGGTAGTACTCAAGACCCGCGCAGCGGGACCCGCTGCCGTAGCCTTCGGTCACGCAGTCTCCATCAGTGGTGCAGGCAAAGCGAGCGGCCTTGATCGTGCCGTTGACGCAGAACTGGGTCGAACTCGGGCAGGTACCGGCGAAGCCACTGCTGGACCCGCCGCAGCATTCGGTCGGGCAGGCCGCGCGATTCGCGCACACCTGCGCCGGCGGCAGGCATTCGCCCTCGGCGAAGATGCCTGGTTTTTCGTTGATCCAGCAGCACGCCCCGTCAGGCCCACGCGCATCAGGCGGGCAGCAGAAGGGATCCGACGGATTCGGATCGCCATTGGGTTGCTCATGCAGATAGCAATAGTCGGCACAGGCCTCACCGCACGGCGACTGACAGACAGCACCATCGCAGAGCCCGCGCCGGTAGCCATCGGCTCCTGGTTTGCCGCAGGCCGTGAGCTGTTGCGCGGGGTCGGCGGTGCATGCGCCGCTCGCGGGATCACAGCGCTGACAATCGCCGCAGGCGCTGTTCGTCCAGGCGGTCGTCCTGGTTGCGGGCAGGCACGATTGGCACCGGTTGGCTGGGTTGGCGGCGCCAGGCGCCTGGAACGCGCCGGCGATGCGGCACCCCGCCTGGCAGGCCCGCTCCTCGCAAACGAGACCACCGCAGCACTGGGCGTCCTGGTCGCACGTTGCCAGGCGGCTCGGCTCGGCGGGCCGGCAGCGCGTGCCAGCGTGCCGCTTCTTGCACTTCTTCCGGTGTCCCCCCCGGCCCGCCTTGCAGCGCTTGCCGGCGTCCGTCGTCCCACTCCAGGTCACCCCAGCCATGACGGCGGTGAGCGCCGTCACGAGGACGCGGCGGGACATGGCGCCGCGCGTGAGGGACCGCGCTACGTCGTCGAAGCGATGGCCATCCATGACGGGGCTCCCGGGATTGACGTGGAGTGTACCGACGAAGCCGATGATGCTGTGGGAAAAGCTGAGCGCATCGTACACCCGCACGCCGATGTGTCAATCCATGTCGCGGGAAATGAGGAGAACCGGGCTTGCGCGTGAGGACCGGCTGACGTACCTTCGAGTTGGCGCATAAACCAACCCTCGGCGTGGCGATTACGCCACGCTTCACCGGAGCGTCCAGCGATGGTCGATATGGTGGACGGCGGACCGCTACCTCTTCCGCCCGTACCGGCCGGTCCTTTCGTGTTCGTCTCGTACGCGAGCGTTGACCGCGCCCGCGTCCTGGCCGTTGCTGGCGCCCTTGACGCCGCTGGCATAGCGCTCTGGATCGACCAGGCGGGCATCGCTGGCGGCGCGGCGTACGGCGCCGAGATTGCCGCCGCCGTGCAGGCGAGCGCGACGGTCGCCCTGATGTGTTCGGCGGCGTCGCTGGCCTCCCGCAACGTCCGGCAGGAGATCATGCTCGCCTGGCGCTACGACCGCCCGATCCTGCCGCTCTTGCTGGAGCCGACGAGCTTCCCGGACGATGTCGCCTACTGGCTCGAAGGCGCGCAGTGGATCGAAGTCTTCGACCGTCCCGCCGATGCCTGGCTGCCGGACGTGCTGCGCGCGTTGCGGCGGGTTGGCTTCTCTCAGGCATCGTCACCGGCGGAGGACATACCTGCGCCCCCTCCCGAGATTGCCGCCGGACCCGGCAACCTCGTCGCACCTGGCGGGCAGTTGATCGGGCGCGACCGCGAGGTCCGCGAGCTTACGGACCTCCTTGGGCAGGGGCGGTGGCTGACGTTGACCGGGCCTGGCGGTGTCGGGAAGACGCGCCTGGCGGTGGAGGTCGCACACCGCCTCGCCGGCGACTTTCCCGGTGGCGCCTGGTTCGTTGATCTCGCGCCGGTCACAAATCCGGCAGGTGTCGCGCCGGCCATTGCCGCGGTGTTCGACGTCGCTGAGGAAGCGGACCACCTGCTCGTCGCTGCACTCGCCGACCATGTGCGCGGCCAGCGAACGCTGCTGCTGCTCGACAACATGGAGCAGGTTGCGGTAGGGGCGGCCGCAGTCGCCACCCTGTCCGCTGCCTGCCCCGACCTCGTGATCCTGGCCACCAGCCGCGCGCCGCTCCGCGTTCCGGTCGAGTGGGTTTACCCGATTGGTCACCTGGCGTTGCCCGATCTCGACGACCTGCCCCCGCTGCCGGCGCTCGCCCAGAGTCCGGCGGTCCGCCTCTTCGCCGAACGGGCGCGGGACGCGCGCAAGGAGTTCGTCCTCACCGAGGGGACGGCGCGCACCGTGGCTGAGATTTGCCACCGGCTGGACGGGCTGCCGTTAGCCATTGAGCTGGCGGCGGCGCGGGTGCGCCTGCTGCCGGTGGCGACGATCCGGACCCGCCTCGGCAGTCGCCTGAATCTCCTGACCGGGGGCGCGGGGACGACCCGGCAGCAGACTCTGCGGGATACGATCGACTGGTCATACGACCTTCTCCCACCGGCGGAGCAGGCGGCGTTCTGCCGTCTGGCGGTCTTCTCCGGCGGCGCAACCATCGAAGCCGGCGAAGCGATCCTGGCGGCGGCCGCTGGCGATGCGTCCCGGATTCTGGATGAGATCGCCGCCCTCGCTGACGCCTCGCTGCTGCGTCTGGAGGGTACGGACCCGGAAGCGGCGCCCCGGATACGGATGCTCGAGACGATCCGCGAGTTCGCGAGTGAACGACTGGCAGCGAGCGGCGAGGAGGAGGCTGCGCGCGCTGCGCACGCCTCGTACTTCCTGGGCTACGCCGAGCGCTGTGACGAGGAGCTCGGAAGTCCACGGCCTGGAGCGACCCTCGCCTCGATGCGGGCCGACGAGGAGAACCTCCGCGCGGCGCTCGACTGGTTGTCGGAACACCCCGGCGGCACTACCCCCGACGGTGGCCTGTGCCTGGCAACCGCGCTGATCCGCTTCTGGCAACGCCTGGGGCGTTACCACGAGGCGGAATCGCGGCTCAGCGCCGCGGTGGATCGCCATCCGCACAGCGATACCTCCCTCCGGGCAAAAGCCCTCATCGGTGCAGGCTTCATGGCTGCCCGGCGGGGTGAGCGCCAAACCGCGGCCGCCAGGTACGAGGAGGCCCTGGCGCTGCGGCGCACCATGGGCGACCGGTCGGGGGAGGCGGACGTGGTGCAGTACCTGGCCGAAGTCGCTGAGGAGGCAGGTGACTTCGCGCAGGCCCAGTACCTGCGCGAGCAGGTGCTTGCGATCCGGCGCCAGGTGGGTGATGAGCTTGGCGTCGCGACGGCGATGCATGACCTTGGCGTGGTCATGCTCTACCAGGGTGACCAGGCTGCCGCGATTTCCCAGGTCATGGAAGCCATCCCTCTCTTCCGCCGCCTGGCTGACGCGCGGAACCTGGCGCTGTCCCTGGACCTGCTGACCGGCGCGGAGATGCTCGCCGGCCGGGATGAGGCGATTCGGCACGCTGAAGAGAGCCTGGCGCTCTGGCGCACGTTGGACGACCGCTCCGCGGTGGCGTACGCCCTGGTGACCTACGGGCGCGCGCTGCAACTTGCGGGCCGGCACGACGAGGCGAGCCGTGTGCTTGAGGAAGGCCGGGCCGAGTGCGAGGAGTTGGGCGATCCGGGTGGAGTGAGCCTGGCCCTGTATGGGCTGGGCGTGATCGCCCTGGCCCATGGGGATGACCAGATCGCCTTCGACCGGCTCGCCGAGAGTCTGCGGCTCTCATACGAGGCGAAGGAGGCGTGGCACATCGCCGAGCGTGTCGAGGCCCTGGCCGGGGTCTGGGCTGTGCGGGGTGAACTGGCGCGGGCCGCGCGTGCTCTCGGCGCTGCGGCGGCAATGCGCGAGGCGGGAGACTTTCCGGTGCCCCCGGCCGAGCGTGCGGATCTTGAGCGGACCCGGGAGACGATCGTGGCGGCGCTCGGCCCCGGGGCGATGGCGGCGGCGATGGCGGCAGGGCGCGCGCTCCCGCTGGATGACCTCGTCGCCGACGTGCTTGGTGAGTGGCGTTAGCGGCAACAGAAGCCGCCCACGTCATGCCCGCCTTATCCCCTTGCTCCCTGAGCGCAGCAAAGGCCCACAGGCCGTCTTCCCCGCAGCTACACCCCGTAGCGCGTGCGCGCCTTGCTCGTGACCGTGATCGTCTCCGGCGCTCCGTCTGCGCCCGGCTTGCGCGCGATGAAGCCGCGCCGCTGCTGCTCGCCGATCCAGGCGTCGTCCAGGCCGTGTTCGGCGGCAAGGGCGATGAACGCCTCAGCCGGCCGCGTGGGTGACTCCGCGACGGCCGCCGCGTAGAAGTCGTGGCGGACGCGCTCGGCGGGAGTGTCCGCGTTCAGCACCAGCCGCTCCAGCACGGCGTTGCTCGCCAGCGCCTCGACCAGCTCCGGCACGTCCGCCTTCGTGACCCCGGAATAGATGACGTTATCGGGATACACCACGATGTTCGGCCCGATATCGCATAAATCTATCGTGCCGCAGTTGTTGACCAGGATCTCCTTGTCCAGGCCGCGCTTCATGACCTCCCGCCGCAACAGCATCAGGACGTCATTCGCGCCCTTCGACGTGCAGTGGGAGGCGGTACAGGCGAGAACGTGCTTGGTGGTGCGGTACATCGTTGCTCCTTTTCAAGGGGGAGACGCCTCTGCGGAGGCTTAGGGGGAGACGCTGCGCTTAGGGAATAAGGGAATAAGGAGTCATTTGGGTTGCGTGGGGGCGCGGAGGCTCTTGAGGAGGCCACGGAGGATACGACGGACTTCGCTGGTGCGCAGAAGGAGGACGCGGGTTTCTGCCTCAGGGTGATACCCCAGGCGCTCGCCGATGAGGATCTGGGTTTCTAGCTCGCTTAGGCTGCCGTACGCCACAGAGACGTGATGCGCGTATTCTTTCGTGCCCGAGCGACCATGCCCCTCCGCGATATTGGATGGGATAGAGGTGGCTGCACGTCGCGCCTGCTGTGTCAGCCCATACATCTCTTCTCGCGGCCATCTGCGAGTCGTGACGTAAACCGCTTCGACGAGATCCATGGCTCGCTGCCACGCAATCAGGCCTTGATATCCCGGGCCATCCCCCTCGCGCCTGCCGGACTCCGTCTCCATCGTGCTCCTTCGTCCCTCACTCCCTTATTCCCTAAGCGAAGCGTCTCCCCCCAAGCGCCGCAGCGCGTCTCCCCCTACCCAAACCGGTACTGAATCCCAAACCCACCCCGCGGATACGTCCACTCGATGTTGTGGAACTCGTTGCAGACGATGCGGCAGGTGCCGCACTCGACGCAGCCCTCGTAGGAGAAGATCACGCGGCCGTCGTCGGCGGGGACATAGCAGTTGGCGGGGCAGCAGTTGATGCACTGCTGGCGCACGCAGTGCAGGCAGACATCGTGATCGATGATGCGGATGTGGGCGCGCGAGGCGTCCACGTTGTAGGTATTGAGCGCCAGCTTGCGCTCGATGGCCGCCGGGTCCAGGATGCGCCCCGGGCGCGGCGTGGTGTCCAGGTTGACGGGCTCCAGAGCCCCCACCACCGTTTCTGACATGAGGAATCCTTTCGATCTGCGCCAGAACGGCCGCACCGGTGCGGCCGCTCAATGGAGATGTACGAGTGATCAAGAGGGACTGGCTGAGCGGGCCTGCGATTGCCAGCCGGGTGGCGGAATGTCATCCGGCCACTCCTGCCAGCGCAGGCGGTTGCCGTATTCGTCCGGGCCAGAGGGATCTGCCTCATCATCGTCGTCGTGCCGGCTCCGGTTCCTGAGCAGGGTGATTGCGCCCGCGCCCACGGCAATGAGCACGGCCAGGCCGATGATCAGCGTGCCAGAGGCCTCGGCGATCAGGCTCAGCGGGTCCTGGGCGGAGGTGGGAGCGGCGGGGCCATCATCCCCGAAGTAGTTCACCGTGGACCCGGAGGCCTCGAGCTGGTTCGCCTTCTCCGTGATGTAGGCGCGCCAGCCGGCATCCAGTTCCTCGAACGTGACGCCCAGCCCCTGTTCCACGGCCTCGTCGTAGGAAACGCCCTGGGTGAAGACATCGAGCAGGTTCGCCATCCCCTCATCCCCGAAGGTATCGAGGATGTAGATGACCACGCTCAGGCTGAGCGCGTAGGAGTTCAGCGCGCCCTCGGAGTCGTAGGCGAATTCGCCGTTCAGCGTGCGCAAGGGAGGGATATTCCCCTCCTTCGCCAGCTCCAGCGCGTAGCTGTAGAAGCGGTCCCGGCCGGTCTCCTGCCAGTAGACCGCCAGGCCCTCGTTCAGCCAGAGCGGCGGGTAGTTGAACGGGTTCTGCGTGACCTGGTAGCTCACCTGGTGCGTCATCTCATGCGGCACGACGCGATCAAGCTCGCGCGTGTCATCCGGCGGCAGGATGGCGCGGATCAGGAAGAGCGCCGGCTGCGCCTCGCCCGCGATCCACGGTTCGGAGTTCGGGGCCAGTGACCCGTAGAAGTCATCCTTGTTCGGGTACGCCCAGATGCGGATGCGCTGCGTCGGCAGGATGCCGTAGGCGTTCTGCAGCCGGTCGATCGTGTGCTCGGCCGAATCGAGGATCGCCTGCCGGAATTCCGGGCTGGCGTCATAGGTGTAGACCGTAACGCGCGGCCCCTCCAGCTCGGTCCAGTCATAGCGCGTATCGAAGTAGTGAGTCGTCTGATCCGGCGTCTCGCTGACGTTGCCATCTTCATCGGTGATGCGCCAGCGGTAGATCACATCCACGCCAACCGGCAATTGCCCGGATTGGAGATCGATCGGGTGGGTGATATCCAGCTCCGTGGCGCCCGGCGGAATCGGCGGAATCTCCATGGAAAGGGTTTCGATCCCTGGGGCGTGGTACAGCAGCTCCACTGAAGCGACGGGCGTCTCCGTCGTCGCCTGCAGGGTGAACGTGATGCCCACCGGGAACTCCGGCGCCGCCTCGTTCACGGTCACGTTCAGGCCGGGTACGGCCTGGGGCGTGGCAATGAGCGCCGCTTCCTGCGCCCGCGCCAGCACGGGCGCGAAGGTGGTCAGCAGGACGGCGACCAGCGCAATAACCTGGAAAAATCTGCTCATGTGGCGCTTGTCCGGGTCAACTGCTGGTGCAGGTAGGCATCGATGAACGGGTCGATCCCGCCATCGAGCACCGATTGGATGTCGCCCACGCTGGTGTCGGTGCGGTGATCGGTCACCTGCGTGTACGGGTGCAGCACGTAGGAGCGGATGCGATTGCCGAAGCCGGCGGCGGTGTGATCGCCCTTGATGCGGGAGCGCTCGTCCGCTTCCTCGTGCAGCTTCTTCTCCAGGAGCCGCGCGCGCAGAATCTTCATCGCGGTTTCGCGGTTCTGGATCTGCGAGCGCTCGTTCTGGCAGGTGACCACAATCCCGGTCGGGATATGCGTCAGGCGCACGGCGGACGAGGTCTTGTTAACGTGCTGCCCACCGGCGCCGGAAGCGCGGTAGGTATCCATGCGGATGTCGTCGTCATTGAGGTCGATCACGTGGTCGCCCTCGATCTCCGGCAGCACCTCCACCAGCGCAAAGGCCGTGTGACGGCGGTGCGCGGCGTCGAAGGGGGACATGCGCACCAGCCGGTGCGAGCCCGCTTCCGCCTTGGCGTAGCCATAGGCGCGATTGCCCCGGATTTCGATGGTGGCGTTCTTGACGCCCGCCTCTTCACCCTCGGTGGTGTCGAGAATCTCCGCCTTCAGGCCGCGCCGTTCTGCCCAGCGCACGTACATGCGCGCGAGCATTTCGGCCCAGTCCTGCGCGTCGATGCCGCCTTCGCCGGAGTGCACGACAAGGAGGGCGTCCGAGCTGTCGTATGGCCCGGAGAGCGTGGAATCGAGCTCGTACTTATCGACCTCGGCTTTCAGGCGCGTCGATTCCTGCGCGAACTCGGCCGCGAGTTCCGCATCCTCTTCGGCGAGTTCCGCCATCACCTCGAGGTCATCGAG
>JALYWD010000361.1 GCA_030852885.1 Chloroflexota bacterium
GCGTTGATCCTGAGCCAGGATCAAACTCTCCACCATTGTGGTTGCTTTTTTGTACCGGTCTTTACCTGACCGGAGTTCACACCCCACCAAACTCGTCCGAAGACCAGCCGGCGTATGTGGTCGAAGCCTCGTTGCCGATGACTTCGGTGTGTCGTAGACCACGACACCCATCTCTAACACGCTGACATGTGCTTGGAACGCAATACAGAAAACATTCCCCCACTCCCCGGCATGTTTCGCAACACCCAGGTCGAGGAGGTCCGCCCTCCGCTCGCTCCGTCTTCGGCATACGCCACCAGATACCGGATTCATCCGAAACCTGCGCGTGTGCCAGCTTGTCAAGGTATCCCGGCGCAAAGAAGTAATGCTCGTTTGCCGCCGCTGGCTTTTGGCCACGCCGGCATCCGGCTTTACCGATCCTCACGTCCGGGGGATCGCTCTGTTTCCAGAGCCTGGAGACTTTACCGCATCCTCAGCGCCCTGTCAAGGGCCAATTCCGAGGACCGAAGCCCCACTTCCAGAGACGCGCATCTTCTCATCACGGTCGGCTTGCCGCCGTGAGAAGAGGACGCTCACTTGCCTCTCCGGAACCCAACGATTATCGCACATCGACATCACTATGTCAAGTGCTTGGTCCGTCGCGTTTCCGCTCCGGGTCACCGCGGCCCGTTGGCCCCGCCGGCAACTCAACGACCATACCACCTGCCACACACTATGTCAAGTGGTCTCGCTGACCGGTTTCTCGCACGCACGCAGTCTGTTACCGCCGGCTCCCGCCGGACTCACGCGCAGACTGAATTGCGCATCGCGAGGTGGCGAACTATAGGGCATCGGGGGTGTACGTGCAAGGGTGATGCGGAAGCTGGCGATTACCGCGTCGGATCGCGAAAGTTTCCCGTCATCAACAGCAGGCAGAGGAGTGCCACGCTCTCTTCGTAGTAGTCCTCGTTGGTGGTGGCGATGACGGCCGCGTAGATGTCATCCAGCCAGGTCTGCAGGCCGGGATCACACATGGCGGCAACACCCAGTGGCGCCGCGAAGAAGATCGAGAAGTAGTCCGAATCCGGCAGCGGCATGCCGCTGAGTGTGTAGCCCGATCTGAACGCACGCGGGTATCCGCTGGTCGCTGCGTTCGCCCATCTGGCGATCTTCGCCGCCTGAGCGGCTGATGTTGGGTCCCCATGCAGCAGCGCGTCGGCTCCAATCCGCCAGGGATCACGCCCCGCGTTGTAGGAGTAGCTGCCGTCATTCGGCCCCTCCAGGAATTTGGCATCGGCTGGCCGGGGATCGTGATCCGCGGCCGAGCGCGGCTGAATGAAATCCGGCAGCAATCCCGTATTGGGCGCGTAGTTTGCCTGCATGGTGGTGATCGTGGATTGGCTCCTGGCCACCACATCGTTCCACACGTTCGCGCCGGTCGCCCGCGCCCAGGTTCGGAAGTGCCCGGTCATCAGGTCGGAGCTGCGCGGCGTGTACTGGTTGTATGTGCCGTCGTTTGGTTTCACCCAGTCGCCCAGCATGGGCAGCCGGCTCTGTGGCCCGATGGTGGACGCCAGGATGCCGGCCAGCGTGCGGTCGAACTCCGCCCGGAAGTTGATCGCGCCGCCGCTGCCCCACTGCGCGTCGGCCAGCAGCAGCCCATAGGCGAGGTCGGCGTCGCCATCGAAGGCGCTGTCATCCCCGTCGCCACCGGGCACCCGCCAGTCCATCAGCCGGTTGTCGATGTCGCTGGGATGCGCGCGAGCGAAGCGCCAGAGACCTTCACAGATGCGCTGCGCGTTGGGATCGTGCCCCGCCATGGAGGCCGCGATCACCAGGCCGTAGCCCTGGCCCTCGGAAACCGTGATCTTCCGCTTCTCACGACTGCGGCCAAACGCCACGCGATACTGCTGGTTGCCATCGTTGCCGGTGAGTGCGACCAGGTAGCGTGATTTCCAGCGGTCGTAAAACGTGCGCACCGCGTTGTCCAGTTGGGCCTGCGTCCACCGGCTGGGCCGCACCTCGCCGTAGTCCAGGTGCTGCGGGAAGGGCCGCTGCACGCGCAGCACCGGACCCGGGGTGTTCCCAGACTCGCCTTTGCCACGCTTCTTGCGCTTGTGCCGGCGCTTCTTCTTCTTGTGCTTCCGCGCCTCAGCGTCATCGATGGCCAGCAGGCTCGCCGCGCCAAGCGCCAGCAGGCCGCGCCGCGTGAGCTGGCCAATCTCGTCCCATCGATCATCCGGCGGCATGTGCCACCCCCTGCGCCAGTGCTGCAAGATCCAGATTGGTGAACTCGGCGATGCTGTCCGGCACGATGTTCGGCATGTCCTGCACTGGAGGTAGTCTCTTGCCGAGTAGGCAGCCACCAGTATCCGCGGGTACTCCAGCTTGCGGCGGAACCGCAGTCACCTCCTGGGGAAGGACAGTGTGGCAGCAATCCCTGTACACAACAAAGGTGACCATTGGTGTACCTCCATCGCGGTCTCACAGGACCACCCATTTCATGCACCTGCCACCGATTGTGCGCGTCCGTCATTCTCTTCGGCCATGAGTATGAGGAACCAGGGCCAGTCGAGCATTCCGAATTTCGTACTCGAGCAGCTTCCCGTGACTAGAGCGTGTTATGGACTTGGTAGGCTTGGGGCATGGAACACGAACTTCCCCCCCGCAAGCCGTATCCGAGTGATGTGAGCGACGACGAGTGGGCCTTTGTCGCTCCGTACCTGACGCTGATGCGCCCCGACGCTCCCCAACGCACGCATGCTCTGCGCGAGGTCTTCAACGCCAC
>JALYWD010000504.1 GCA_030852885.1 Chloroflexota bacterium
CAACCTGGTGCAGGGAGACGCCATGACCATGCGCGATCCCAGCGGCGGCCCGATCACGGTGGTGGAGTGGGGCTACCTCGGCAAGGGCAAGTTCCAGCGGCGCGATTTCCGCCTGGATGAAATGACCAAGGCTGTTCCCTACCGGGATGGCACAGCGGGCGCCGTTTCCGCGCGTTCGCCCAGGTTGTTTGGCGAGGAAACCTTCTACCCACCCCTCACAGTGCGCGATCTTGCCGTCGAAGCGCCCAGGATATTGCAGGAGAACGCGCCGTGAGCGAGCCAGGCGGGCAGGCGTCCTTTGCCCTGCGCGGGCACAACCCCGATATCCTCACCTGCATCGCCAACCTCTCCAACGATGAGGTCTTCACGCCGCCTGCCTTCGCCAACCGGATGCTGGACACCCTGGCCGAGGCCTGGGCCGCGCAGCACGACGGCGCAAACATCTGGGCCGACAGCCGCGTGACTTTCCTGGACCCCTGCACGAAATCGGGCGTGTTTCTGCGGGAGATCACGAGCCGGCTGGTGGCGGGCTTGGAGGAGGAAATCCCCGATCTCCAGCAGCGGGTGGACCACATTCTCACCCGGCAGGTCTTCGGCATCGGCATCACGCAACTGACCGCCCTGCTAGCCCGGCGCAGCCTCTACTGTTCCAAGTGGGCCACCGGCAGGCACTCCATCGCAGGCAGCTTCACCCGTGACGATGGCAATATCTGGTTCGAGCGAACCGAACACACGTGGCGCGGCGGCAAGTGCGCCTACTGCGGGGCCAGCCAGGGAGCGCTGGACCGGGGTGAAGCGCTGGAAAGCCACGCCTACGCCTTCATCCACACCGACGACGTGCGGGCGCGAGTGGCCGAGATGTTTGGAGGACCCATGCAGTTCGATGTCATCATCGGCAACCCACCGTACCAACTCAGCGACGGGGGCGGCGGAACTAGCGCCGCGCCAATCTACCAGTTGTTCGTGGAGCAGGCCAAGAAACTCGCACCTCGCTATTTGACGATGATCATTCCATCGCGCTGGTTTACCGGTGGGAAAGGCCTAGATGAGTTCCGAGCATCAATGCTTACCGATACCCACATCAGGTCAATTCATGACTACTTGAGCGCGTCAGACGTCTTTCCCGGCATTGGCCTAAAGGGAGGGGTTTGCTACTTCCTTTGGGACCGAGATCATCCAGGGCTCTGCGAAATCACAACTCTTTTCAAGGATTGGCCTACGTCCAACACCACGCGCCGCCTTCTAGAACCGGGTGCCGACGTTTTCGTACGGTTCAACGAAGGGCTACCAATTCTTCGAAAGGTGATGGCTGTGGAATCCGGCAGCGCGGACTTGATGGCTCTGCCTCCTGACAAGCGATTCGATAGGCTGGTTAGCACTCGTATGCCGTTCGGCCTGCCGTCAACGTTCAAGGCCAAGCAATCGCACGCCATTGATGATCTAGAGGTTTATCAGAGAGGTGGCGTTGGCGGGTTTATCGCCAGAGACCAAGTGGAGAATGGAATCGATCTCATCGATTCTTGGAAATTGTTCGTTGGCTTTGCAGCGCCTGGCACAGGCAATAAAGACACGTATCCTCACAAGGTCATCAGTACTCCTTTCATTGGCGCGCCTGGTAGCGTCTCAACTGAAACCTATCTATGCATTGGGCCATTTGGGTCCAAGACTGAGGCCGAAAGTGCGCTTTCTTATCTTTCCTGTCGATTAACTCGTTTCCTTATTCAGCTTCACAAGGCCTCTCAAAACACTACCCGAGTGGTGTACACCTTCGTCCCCGCGCAGGATTGGACCAAGGTCTGGACTGACGAGGAGCTCTACTCCAAGTACGGTCTCAATGAGGACGAGATCGCGTTTATCGAGAGAGTTGTTCGTCCAATGGAACTCGGCGATGAGTAGTCGCTCTGTCGCCGACATCCTCGCGCCGAAGCCGGAAGCGAACCCCCGCATCTACGCCTACGCCATCACCGATGACGCGCACGCCGGGTGGCTGAAGGTGGGGCAGACCACGCGCGATGTGCGGCAGCGG
>JALYWD010000510.1 GCA_030852885.1 Chloroflexota bacterium
GTGGTCGTCGTGCTCTGCGTGGCGGGCGCGCGCCGGTTCGCCTGACGGGAGTCAATGCCGAGAAGACCCGGCAGGTCCCGAACCTAACGCGCCTGAGGCACTCTCCTCAAGCTTGAGGGCCTCGCAGATGCTTCCCACCGTCACGTGGGGTAAGGCCACGGACCAGGGTGGCAACGAGCGCGTCGATCATCGCCCGGTCCTGTTCTTCGTCCGGCGGGGGCGGCATCAGGCTCGACAGCAGAAAGCGCACCAGGAGTGCGCCCTGGATGGCCCGTGCGGCGGCCAACGTGTCGATATCCGGTGCGATCTCGCCGCGCTCCTGGCGCGCGGCCAGAACCCTCCCCAATTCATCGGCCACGCCCCGCAAGAACCCGTCCAGCACCCCGGCGACATCTGGTTCGGTTGGGGCCTCGCTGACCAGGGCGAGCATGAGTTTCTCCCGTGCGCGAAGGAGCCGCAACAACTCGTAGCCGAGCACCCGCAGCGATTCCTCCACTGGTGCTGCGTCGGTCTCGGCCAGGATGTCGGTGACCCGTGAAAATGGCGCGTAGGTCGCCAGCACGGCTGCCCACAAGTCGACCTTGTTGGCGAAGTAGTGGTAGAGGACGGCCTCAGTCACCCCAGCGCGGCGAGTGATATCCCGCACTGAGGTGCCGCGGTAGCCGTGCTCGGAGAAGAGCGCCAGGGCCGCCTCAAGCAGTTGCTCACGCCGGCGGGCGGCCTGCGCGCGGCGCTTACCCCCCTGACCAGGCAGCGCCGGGGCCTCCGGCCTGGCAGCGGTCGGTTGCGTCATCAGATCGGACCTCCCACAAGATGGTCGCATACGCCTGGGCTGGTTGACAGGCATCCTGATGAATGATAAACACTGTTTAGTAATTTGCGTTTATCCCATTGACGCCCTTCGGGCGAACTGGAGGCTTGCGTGGCGACATGAGCGCTCGGCGTCGATGGCACGGTGATTTGGCCCAGGAGGACCTCATGGTTTCCCGCATATCTTGTCTGCTCTCGTTCGTGGCCCTGTTCAGCCTGATCTTGAGCGGATTCGCGACTGCTGTCGTCTCCGCCCAGGAGGCAACGCCCCAAAGTCAGGCAGTCAGTTCGCGCTATGTGCCGCCGCCCTTACTCCCGGAGGGAGAACTTACCGAGGATGAGTTGCGCGCGCAGTTGATCGCCGCGAAACAGACCTCCTGCGCCGATCTCGGGTTGATCGCCGGTGTCCTGGTCAGCACCGGCGTCCTGCCCCAGGTGCCGCCGATGATTTCCGGGTTGACCGGTATGCCGGTCGATGAACTGGAGGCGCGAGAGACCGCAGCCTGCCAGCAGGTCGGTGATGAGGTCGCGGACCAAGAGAAATCGACTGCGGAGTTGCAAAACGAGGCCAACACCGCGCAGTGGCTGGTCCAGATTCATCTCGGTGCCATGGACAACGTCATGCTGCGGAATCCCACCTATCGCCCGATAGCGGCCGAGGGGTGTTTCGCCGCCTTCTTTGAGATGCACAACCTGAATATCCAGGCAATGCGCGACGGGTACCTCGCGCTCGCGTCGGACCCCACCCCGGAGGAGGGGCAGGCCCTTGCGACGTTCTGGACCGACGTGCTGCAGCCACACGCCCGCGCGGAAGATGCCACGATGTGGGACCTGGCGCGCTCGATCGGTGACCCGAACCTGACCCGCTCGGCGGATCTGGTTGAGGCCGAACATCAAACGATTGACGACGGGATTGCGCGCTACCTGGAGATGCTGCAGGCAGTCGAGGCCGGCGAGGCCGAGCCAGGCGCCCTGATCCCGCTGGCAGAGGATCTGCGCATCCGTACCGAATTGCATTTCGGCAAGGAGGAGATCACGGTCGTGCGCCCGATGCAGGAGCGGCTGGGCAGCGAAGAGTTCCGGCCGGTCATGGAGGCGTTTGACCGGGAACTGGGCGACTGGCTGACCGAGCGCGGCTGGTCGATGGCTGAGTGCGCATAGCGCACGGGAACGCACTTCGGCCCCGGGCGGTAGCCGCCCCGGGCGGTAGCGCATGGTTACTTGATTGCACAGGAGCGCGGGCGGGTTCAGCCTGCGGGCTGGCCGTGGCGCGGCGGCTAAGCAGCCGGCCACGCCTGATCTCGGCTGGGCTCACGCGGCGCTGCCCGCGTTGTTGCGCGCGATGACCTGCTCGGGTGTTGCGCCCACAAGTGCGGTGTAGCGCGCCGGGTCGGTTGCGCCTTCGGTGTTCACCAGCAGAATCCGGGAGCCAGCATCGAGACCCAGCGCCGCCGCGATCTCCGGGGAGGCAATGGCCTTCTGCAGGGCGGCAAACCCGACGCCGCCGCTTTCACCCGCGACGATAGCGGGGTCGCCGCCAACCGGCGCGGCCAGGACCCGCATGGCGCTGATGGCGTCGTCCTCATCGACGGTCATGAAGGCGTCTGCCGCCCGCGCCAGGATGCGCCAGGCCACCAGCGAGGGCTCGTAGCATTCGAGCATGGCCATCACGGTCGGCTCTCCCTCAGGCACAATCACTGGCTGCCCGGCCCGGGCGCTCTCGACGACGCAGGCGGCGCGGGCCGGATCGACAACCACGAAGGTTGGCCGCTCATCGCCGAAGACGAGCGCCAGGTGCCCGGCAACCGTGGCGGCGATGCCGCCGACGCCCGCCTGCACGAAGACGTGAGTAGGTGGCTGCGCCATCTCCCTCAGGGCTTCGCGCAGGAGCGCCAGGTATCCCTGCATGACCAGGCCCGGAATGCGCTCGTAGCCGGGCCAGGTCGTGTCCGAGACGATCGTCCAGCCCTGTTCCCCTGCCACGCGGGCGGCCTCGCGCACTGATTCGTCGTAGGTGCCCTCAACGCGGATCAGGCGGGCGCCGTACCGCGCGATGGCCGCCACGCGCTCGTCGCTGACTCCAGCATGGACAAAGATCACCGACGACGCGCCGACCAGTTGCGCCCCCATGGCGACGGAGCGGCCATGATTGCCATCGGTGGCGCAGGCGAAGGTCATGTGCGACGCGACGGCCCGCACTTCCCGCGTGGCGAGGTCCGAAATATCGACCTCGCGCCCGAGTTCCGCGCTGGCTGCTTCCAGCACCAGCCGGATCACGGCGTAGGAGCCGCCGAGCGCCTTGAAGCTGCCGAGCCCCAGTCGCTGACCCTCGTCCTTGATCTGGATCGCG
>JALYWD010000598.1 GCA_030852885.1 Chloroflexota bacterium
CAAGGAGACGGCGAGGCGCTATTGCTTCTCCTGTACCGCTCTATTGCGTTGACCAACTGCATTCTTGGCCAGGTACTACAGTCCATCCAGGGTCGTACCTGCGTTCAACTCAATCTGGCGACCTACATTCCCATCCGGATGGACCATATCCTCTGTCCCTTGACTCAGGCCTTCGAACGTGATCGTGAGCCCGGTTAGCGGTCACGGATACTTTGATATGAGCTCGAAGGTAGCCACACTCCTAAGATCGGAATCTCGCATTTTCTCCCAGTCTCCCCAGTTCCACGGATGAATGCCAATCAACGGCGCTCCTGCGGGAAACAGGTACAGCACCTCGATGGTGATGCCAAACCTCGTCATTTCGTAGGACTCGGATGGGGCGACCATGGGGCCAGGGTAGTTCCCTGTCAAAATGTTGACCCAATCCCTAGGCGGATCAGGAACGATCGCAGCAGCAGAACGTGTTGCCTCCGACCAAGCAGACCATTGTTCGCGAGTAATACCGATTGCAAACGGGACACCCCCGGTAGGTCGGAATGGCGTACATGTAGTCAAGTGTTTCCCCGCCCAGAAGCAGAGAGTGCTCGTGAACGTCCCTGTAGTCGGATGAGTAAGGCGATATTCCCTGCCCGGTGAGAATGTCTATCCAGCCTGACTGCTCCTTGGGCCTATCTCTCCCTTGCCTGGATTCGGGGCCTCCCCCAAACCAGCTCGTAGACTGCGTGTCGAACGTGCTTTGCAACAGTTTTTTGGCACGCGACTCTGTCACGCCGTCAATTGACTTGATCAGGAGCAGTTCGGTGTAGCCAGGCTCGTTTTCCGCATACGCTTCAGCCTCTTCAACTTTGAGTACTGCGACGGCCACAACCTGCTCATTGGTCTCGGAATTGGTGACTGCCCCGAACCATTCCATTGCCCTGAAAGGCGCACCGGCGATCCAGGTCTCGAATGCGTCCCGATCTGAGTAGGGCATACCGTAAAAGTACACCTGCCAATCGCGTATCAACTCTTGAGCCTGCGCAGGGAGTAGTGAAACAGCGCCGATTCCCAAGAGGCCAGAGAGCAGGTAGCGTCGATTCACGGACTCACTCCATTGTGTCTTGCATAGTTTCCGCACCTCATCTAGGCACAGTTCATCATGATCGGAATGGACAATGTTCAAGTCGTGCGTTTCAGATACCACCGCGATCGTCAACCGTGGTCGATCAGCGTCCTCATTCATCACGACTCTGACACCCGAACGAGGAGCATCCCTAGCAATTGTTGTGAACAATGCCTTCGTCGATTTCGGTGTATGTAACCTCGTCGTCGTCAGTAGTTATCTGCTGCATCAGATTCCAGTCTTCCCACTGCCAAGGATGAATGGCCACGATGCATGGCACCGGTCCGGCTGGGAAGAGGTAAAAAACCTCAAAGGTGAGATCTCGCCAATGAAGGTCGACCCGCTTTGTTGACGTACACATTCCCGGGACGTCCTGCCCTGTCAAGACATTGACCCATTCAGCCTGATAGTCCTGGACCGCATTCGCTGACTGCAGCATCGCTCCACCACCGATCGCTGCAAGTGCCACGCCGGCGAGTGCTTGTCGTCGATTCATTGTCTTCTCCTCCTCGGCTTGATCGTTCAGCAATGGGGGCCGGTGACCCCCGGACGAATTGGCGCAGGTTCCCTAATTAACGTGTTCCGTTTCCTCTTGACCTGGTTGCGCTAGTTGCTAGTTTCACTGAGATTGGCAACGCCCAGCTAAGCATGCGAACGACTCCATGCAATCGCGTGACGCCTTGCAACTTGCTCCGCCTGCACGAAGACATTTGCCGCTGAAATGCCCTTGCCTAGTCTCTCCGATGCACTCGGTTCTGCCATCTTCTTGGTGACAATCCTCGTCAGATGTGCAGTAGCCGTTGGGACCGTAGAGACAGAGTTTCTGAGTCACACCTTCGCGGGCACCTTCAACGCATCGGGCGGCGGCCAGATTTTGGCTGCAGTCGATCGTGGCAGTGCATGGCTTGCCGAGTCCAACGCCCCATGTGCCGTACTGCCCTACCTCCACGTTAGGAGCGACAAACCGTTTGGTTTGGTCGAGAACGAAGTCGCGATCCTTGCCGAAGAACCAGCACCAGTTGCCCGCGGAATCCTGAACCAATCGGACGTCGTCCCAGACCACCGTTCCGTCATCGAGTGTCTGCTTCATTGCGACAATCGCGGTCTCTGGATAGGTTTCGCCAGTAACTCCCCAGGTCCAGGATGTGAATCGCACTTTCATCGCCTTGAACGGGGGTTCTCCAAAGTGCAGGAACTCGTTCTTGTACCAACCGGTCACCGCTTGCTGAGGGATAAGCACTTGAGCGTCAGGATGCAGCGAGCGATACATGCTGTACATGTCTCCGCTGAGTTCCAGCGCAGAAACAACCTCCGCGGCGCGCATGGCTGACTCATCGCTTGAGAAATACGGGTACTGAAGAGGTTCTCGGGGAGTTCCTGGGTTCCTGGGGCTGCAGCGGCAACGTTGTTCAAAGCACTCGGAATCACAACCTGGCCAGTAATTGCAGTCGCCGCTGGTTACACAAATGTCTCCGGGTGCCTGCAAGGCAACTGGCGGCGTCATACAAAGCAGCCCGAAATCGTACGCACCGAGGCAACGCTGCTCGCCACAGCAATCGGCGTCAGATTGGCAACAGCCGCCTGTAAGACAGCACGTGAGTTCTCCGTCGCTCGAAAACCCATTGTCTGCGCAAATCGCGTCGCCGTAAGGACACCGACCCAATCCAACTGGCTGGCAATCGGCGGTCGTTATGCAGGCTCCGCCCAGTGCGACCAGCCCACTACCCTGCGCTCGTATTGCGCTGGAATCGTGAGAGATTAATCCCATTCGTACGGCAAGCATTCCCAGAAATCCACCAAGGACGCTGCGACGGTCGGGTCTCACAATGACGCGTACCAGATCATCAAATCGAGCACCATTCATCGGCTCCCCCTCGGTGGGTCGGACAAGAAGTGAGTCCTGGCATTGCAGGGATTGGTAACGATCATCACACGTTGCGTCTCACCGCCGCCTCAAGTTCAAAGGTCCTTGAGTTGGTTTTCCACTCTTCAGGACAGTGAGAGGTACGATGCTTCTCGTGGTCCTAGTGCGATTGAGAGAGTTTCCAGGCAGTGTGGTTGAAGATTAGCGGCAACTGCTTTCGAGGAACTGCCGAGAACTGCCGGCGCTAGACGTGACCGCGTCCATCGTGCGACTAGCGGCTTCAAGAGCAACGTAGTAACCGTCACCAGGAGACAACTCTGGTGAAGCAGCGGCGGTCACACGAACCAGCAAGTCGCCGATTCGCCGATATCGCGTCACTTCGTATTCCGTCGTGACTGCGCCGTCGCAGGTGTTTCCCATTTCCCACGGTGGAACTTCGGTACGGTCAAGTACGCGCGCCCGAGCATGGATAAAAAAGGGCATCGCGAAGGCGGCCCCAGTGTCTGAAGAAAACTGGTGGAACGAAATTTCGAGGCGAGACAGCGCCTGCAAGCCGTTAGCATCACTCGACTCGTAAGCCTGATAGGCGTTAAATGCCCAGTCAGTGGTTCGCATAATGGCTGCAGCATCGTCCGGATCAGGAAACGTCGCTGCGATTTCGGACGCATTGCGCCCGCCTTCTTCTACAAGAACAAGCCCTTCTGGAAGTTGACTGAATCGGGGGAAGAGTGACTGCAATTCGGGAAAGGATCGGGATGGATTCGGAGGCACGGAGGCTTGAGCTGAACTAAACGCGGTCGATACCAACATTAGCGCGAGCAACAGGCCTCGCCAACTTGGAGCGAGCAACGACCGAAGAGACATGAATTCACTCCCGTGTGAACGCGATTCAACGCCGGCTTAGAGTATGGAGATCGAGACAGACACCAGCATAACCGACACTCCGGCGAATAGGAGAAAGACTCCCGCGCTCCCGAAGCAACCCCCGGATGATGACTGGCTCTTGCCGCTCCCTATGTAAGTTGAATTCGTGAGATTCGTACCAGGAACATGAGACGTCACACGGGTGCCACGCTTGACCATGTTGACGTGGGCGTTCTTCCCGCCAAAGCTCGCAGCCGTCAGGTACTGCGCAGCCAATTGCAATAGTCGTGGGAACTACCCCAACTGGCATCAATGCATGCAAATGTGTTGCCACACATGTTAATTCTAAGAGCACCCGACAATAGGGGATCACCCTTGTTGCGCCATGGTGTTGGCGGGTACCAAGAGCGGCGGAACCAAGTCCCATTTGCCAACGCGCGAGTCACTGGGCAACCGATCAGTTCGTCCAATTGCCGGGCGCTCTTGAGCCAGACTGCCGCGTGGCAGAAATCATCCATTTGGATGATGTGCTGAGCCCGGAGTTTGCCGGATAATGGCGGCATGAAGTACGGCATCATTCTCACTGCTGGCACGCTCGACGACATGATCGCCCTGGCCGCCGAGGCGGAAGCCAATGGCTGGGACGGCGTCTTTTACTGGGACGCCATCGCCATGAGCGGCTTTTCCCCCATCTATGACCCCTGGGTGACGATGGCGGCCTTCGCCACGGCCACCGAGCGGGTGCGGCTGGGAGCCATCATCACGCCGCCCTCCCGGCGCAGGCCGTGGAAGCTGGCGAAAGAAACCGCCACGCTCGATCATCTCTCGCACGGGCGGCTGCTGCTGCCGGTCGGGTTGGGGGTGCTGGACGACCAGGGCTACAACAACGTGGGTGAGGTTACGGAGCTGCGCACACGCGCCGAGATCCTGGACGAGAGCCTGGAGATACTCACCCGCGCCTGGAGCGGGGAGCCGTTCTCCTTCGCGGGCACGCACTACCAGATCAGCGAGATGCACCAGCAACCCGGCAGCTACCAGCAGCCGCGCATCCCGATCTGGGTGGTGGGTGTGTGGCCGCGCCCGAAGAGCGTGGCCCGCGCCTTCCGCTACGACGGCATCATCCCGCAGTACGCCGAAGACCAGGGCATCATCTCGCACGCCA
>JALYWD010000599.1 GCA_030852885.1 Chloroflexota bacterium
AATACTGCGCCAGGTTGACGTAGAACTCGGCGGCTTCCTTGCCGGCATCGCTGTTGAACAGGATCTGCGTGCCGTCCGCCGACATGATCTCGCCGCCGTTCTGCCACAGGTACGGGTACCAGTAGTAAGCGGCCTCCGGCGCGAAGATGATGTAGCCGTACTGCCCATCCTTGGTCAGCGCTTCAACGGCAGACTGCAATTCGTCCCAGGTCTTCGGCGGCTCGGCGATTCCCGCCGCCTCGAACAAATCCTTGCGGTAGAAGAGACCGGTCGTCTCGCCGTCGTACGGCAAGCCGTAGACCTGATCCTCCCAGAGCGCCGATTCCAGGAACGCGGGGACGTAGTCGTCGCGCTTCACGGCCGTGCTCTTCTCGATGTAGGGGCCGAGATCAACCAGCGCGTCGCGGGATGCGTAGTCAACGACCGAACTCATATCGAGATAGACGGAATCGGGTGGGTTGCCGCCAGCGACCTGCGTCGTGAGGCGCGCATCCATTTCCTCGGCCGGCACGCCCTGGAACTCGATGGTGATGTTCGGGTGCAACTCCTGGAAGCTGTCCCGCAGTTGCATCATCATCGGCGTCTCGTTCACCCACGAGGCGAAGGTGACGGTCACCGGCTCGGTGGGTTCGGGGATATCCGGGCTGAGGTTCGCCAGGTCGAGTTGTTCGCCGATTGGCGTGAAGGCTTCAGGCGTCGCGTCCTGCCGCGCCGCGGCGCCATGGATCCGCAGGCCAGCTCCCAGCACGCCCGCCGAAAGGCCGAGCGCCGCCGCGAAGTGCCGCCGCGTGAGCCGGCTCCCCGTTGATACTGGCACCACGAAGTGCTGGCCCTGCTCCGACTTGCAGCGCCCTTTACACCCGATCTTCGTCACGTGGACCTCCCTTGCCTCTCGCCGCACACCTCTGTGCAGCTCTCGTGAATTGGCGAACCGCGTGGTCCGCTCCCGGAGCACCTCGCGCGGCGCTCGGTTACACGCTCAGATCTGACCCCACTGGTGGGCTCGCGGTGCTCTCCCTGACGACCAGCCGGGTTGGCAGCAATACGCGCTGATATGGAGCGTCACGCCGTGCGATGCGCTCAAGCAAGAGCCGTACCCCAAGCGCACCCATCTCCGCAACTGGCTGGGCGATGGTGGTGAGCGCTGGATAGATCGCGGCCGCCAGCGGCACATCGTCGAAGCCGACGACCGAGACATCGTGCGGCACGCGGAGCCCGGCGCGCTGTAACGCCCCAATGGCTCCCGTCGCCATCTGGTCGTTGAACGCGAAGATGGCCGTCGCTGCAATGCCGTCATCCAGGAATCGCCGCACCGCTGCCACACCCCCATCGGGGCGGCCATCACCTCGCGCCAGGAACGATGGCGCTATCTCAATACCAGCTTCCGCCAGCGCCCGCCGAAACCCTTCGAACCGCCCGGCGCTCGGCGTGACATCGCTGGGGCCGACCAGGCAGGCAATCCGGCGGTGGCCGAGCGCCAGGAGATGCTGGCCCGCTAGATATCCGCCGTGAATGTTATCGACCAGCACCTGATCGACCGGCATTTCGCCCAAATCCCGGTCCACCACGACGCAGGGCACCCCGGAGGCCAGGATGCGCTCCACGGCGTCGTGGCCGTCATCGGCCGGGATCAGGCCGGATGACGCCAGGATCAGGCCATCGACGCGCTTGGCGAGCAGAGCTTCGATGTACGAGGCCTGCTTGACAGCCGACAGGTCGGAATTGCAGAGGACGACGTTGTACCCCTCCGCGAACCCGGCATCCTCGATGGCGCGCGCAACTTCGGCGAAAAAGGGGTTGGAGTTGTCTGGCACCACCAGCCCGATAGTCTGGGTGACCTGCCTCCTGAATGAACGGGCCAGGAGGTTCGGGCGGTAGCCGAGGTCCGCGATCACCTCGCGCACGCGATCCGCCGTGGCGGGGTCCACCGGCACGGACCCGGTGATAACGCGGGACACCGTCGAGACCGAGACGCCCGAGCGTATCGCCACGTCACGCATGGTGATGACCGCACCCTCGTGCGTCACGGCTGCTCACCGATCCGCGCCCGAGTCGGTGGCTCGTGGGCTATCGAAGCCCATGCTGGCTGGCCGGGCAGGAGCGAATCTCCCACACTATTGAGCACGGAATGCATTACGGAATCGCGCCCCACGCCATCGTGTGTCGCCAAATGCACGGCCCTCTCAACCAGGAAGCGCCTCGGTTGGCGCTCCCGCGCGCCCACTGCAATCGATTGCATCACGCTCAGTATGCAGAGGGCGTGAGCCAACGTCAATTCAGTTCATCACTGAGTTGCGCGTGTCTGGGACGGCGCGGGACGCCTTCGAGCCAGTGCTAGGCCTGTGGCCAGGGGCGGTTCAGCGTGAGGCCATTCATGGCGGTGGAAAACGCAGCGAACGCTCATACCCGCTGCTGAGCCGCCGGCTCTTGCCCAGCCAGGCGAAGATTCGCTCCATGACTCCTACCGGTTGGCGCTGCAGCGCTCCGGGGCATGGGAACGGCAGCCACCAGGCACACCACGTAGACACGTTTACCTGGTCGCCAGCCCACGCAGTCCGCAGGTTCCGGGGTCACGCCCGAGGATGGACGCAGGTTGGCCAGTCGCGTATTCTGCGTTCACCTCGCGACTCAATCGTGCAAGTTTGACTTCGACGTCATCATGATAGAAGGGCGCTGCGTGGACGCTAAACACTTTGACGCGCTCGTGAGGGTGCTGTCGCTCCCAGATTCACGACGCCGCGTCCTGGCACTGCTGGCCACACTTCCGGTGGTTGGTGGCTTGCTAGGGATCCACGCCATTGATGACGCTGAGGGCAAGGGGCGACGCAGGCGGCGCAAGAAGCGCCACAAGCATGGTAAGCGGCGCCGCAGAACCAACGGCAAAAGGCCATGCAAGCCACAGCCGGCGAGCAAGACCTGCGCTGGAAAATGCGGAATCGTCACCAACAACTGCAAGAAACGGGTTGATTGCGGGTCGTGCGACTGCACTCCCGCCTGTGAGACCTGCTTCACCTGCCAGGGAGCGGCGGGAGTGCCGGGGTCGTGCGTGCCTCAGAAGGCGGGAACACCATGTGGAGCTGCCACGATCTGTGAGAGTGGGACGCTGCTGCCGCAGGGAAGCTGCAATGGATCAGGAGCGTGCCAGCCGGGAACGCCCTCCCCGTGCGTGCCCTACACCAAATGTGCCGGCAACGCCTGCGCCACGAGCTGCACCATCGATGATGACTGCGTCGCGGGCTCGTTCTGTGAGAACGACCAGTGTGTAGGTGATCGGCCGAACGGCGAGACGTGCGACCACGACGGGCAGTGTGAGTCCGCCCACTGTGTCGATGACGTCTGCTGTGACACGGTCTGTGATGGCGCCTGTCAGTCGTGCAACATGACCGGCTCCGTTGGAACCTGCGCGGTCGAGGAGAACGGCACAACGTGCGGCGACGGCGATGTCTGCTGCGGCGGGACGTGCCAGGAGTGCTGCGACAGCAGTAACTGCTCCGGCGGGGATATCTGCTGTTCCGGGGTATGCCAGGAGTGCTGCAATAGCAGTACCTGCTCCGGGGCCACACCGATCTGTGTCGGGGGCGTCTGCACCGCGTGCACCGGCAACCCCGCCTGTCCCAGCGGCTGCTGCAACGCCGCCAGCGGGACGTGCGGCACTTGCCCAACGCCTCAGATCTGCGGCGGCGGCAAGCCGGGCACGCCGGGAGTCTGTGGCTGCACCCCCGTCAATCCCTGTACCGCTGGCGCCTGCGGCACGGTGACGAACAACTGTGGCGAAAACGTCAATTGCGGCGACTGCTCCGGGACGACGCCGATCTGCGTAAAAAACATCTGCACCGCCTGCTCGGCAACCAATAGCTGTCCGAGCGGCTGCTGTGCTGGCGACGGGAGTTGCCAACCTGGACGAAGCGATGCTGCATGTGGCTCGAATGGAGTTCTCTGTGCGACGTGCGCATCCACATCGGGGTGCGGTTGTGCGGTGAACAACGCTGGCAGCTATCAATGTCGCGATACCAACCAGTGCAACTGCGTCGTCAACTGTGCAGACTGCCCTGAGACGCATGTCTGCAGGCCTGTAGGGGCGTTGGGCATTTGCGGAGTTAACCACGGGTGCTGTGCCATATGCCTTGCCTGATGAGGTCCTGGCTCCGGTGACGAACTCCGGCGTCGGGACCTGGTTCGTCGCTACCGTGAGCAGCGAGCCGTAAGGCAAGGCAGGGGAACAATGCGACGGGTGATGCGGAGTCGGCAGCACCCGTCG
>JALYWD010000645.1 GCA_030852885.1 Chloroflexota bacterium
GTTGCGCCTGCCACTGTTAGGATTCCTGCCTCACTTCCCTTTGCAGCCCGGAGGACTCCGCGATGGTGGCGAGCCCGCAGGCGACGATGAGTGTCGCGCAGTTCCAGCACAAGTGGCGCGGCATCACGCTCAAGGAGCGTTCGGCATCACAGTCCCATTTCAACGATCTGTGTCACATGCTGGGCGTGCCGACGCCGACCGACGCTGATCCAACAGGCGACTTCTACACCTTCGAGCGCGGGGCGGAGAAAACGGGCGGCGGGGCGGGCTGGGCCGATGTCTGGTTTCGCGGCCACTTCGCCTGGGAATACAAGGGCCACCACGCCGACCTGAAGGCCGCCTACCGGCAACTCCTGCAGTACCGCGAGGACCTGGAGAATCCGCCGCTGCTGGTGGTGTGCGACCTGGACCGCTTCGAGGTCCACACGAACTTCACTGGTACGGCGAAGAAGGTCTACGCCTTCAGCCTGGCTGATCTGGATCAGCCGGCCAACCTCGCGATACTCCGCGCGCTGTGGAGTGAGCCGAACCGCTTGCGCCCGGATACCACGCCGGATGCCGTGACGCGCGAGGCCGCCGAGCGCTTCGGCCACCTGGCGGCCAGCCTGCACGCGCGCGGGGTGGCCCCACGGCGCACGGCGCACTTCCTGGTGCAACTGCTCTTCTGCTTCTTCGCCGAAGATGTGGGCCTGCTGCCGCGCGGGCTGTTCACCAAGCTCCTGTCGCGCTCGGTGCAGCAACCGGAGCGCTTCCCCGCGCGCATCGAGGGACTGCTCACGGCCATGCGCGATGGCGGCGACTTCGGCGCGGAGGCGCTGGACCGCTTCAACGGCGGCTTGTTCGCCACCATCGACGCGGTGCCGCTGACGGGCGACGAACTGGCCACGCTGGCGGAAGCGGGGCGGCTGGATTGGGCCAGCGTGGAGCCGGCCATCTTCGGCACCCTGTTCGAGCGCTCACTGGACCCCGGCCAGCGGGCGCAGCTTGGCGCGCACTACACCGGGCGCGCCGATATTGAGCGCGTGGTGGGGCCGGTGGTGCTTGCGCCGTTGCGCCGGCGCTGGGACGCGGTGCGGCAGCAGGCGGATGCCCTCAAGGCGCAGTGGCAGGCAGCCAGCGAAACAGCCACGCGGGAGCGGCGACAGCAGCGGCGCGGCAGTGCCGTGGAGAACGCGCGCACGGCCTTCGCCAACGCGCTGTTTGCCTTCCAGGAAGAACTGGCCGGCGTGCGCATCCTCGATCCCGCCTGCGGCAGCGGCAACTTCCTCTACGTCGCACTCGCTGGCCTGCAAGACCTGGAAAAGGAGGTGGTTACCTACGGGGCCGCCAACGGACTGCCTGCGATGTTCCCACGCGTCGGGCCGCCGCAGCTCGCCGGACTCGAGATCAACGAGTACGCGCGCGAGTTGGCGCAGGTGGTGATCTGGATCGGCTATCTGCAATGGATGACGGCCAACGGGTTCCAGGTCAACCGCGATCCGGTGCTGGAGCCGATGGAGACAATCCGCCTGCAAGACGCCCTGCTGGACCTGAGCGACCCGGAGCATCCAAAAGAGGCGGAGTGGCCGGCGGCGGACTTCATCATCGGGAACCCGCCGTTCCTGGGCGCCAAGCGGATGCGCGCCGAACTCGGAGACGCATATACAGAAGACATCCACCGCGTTTTTGCTGGTCGGCTCCCGCCCTTCTCCGATCTGGTCGTGTACTTCCTGGAAAAAGCCCGCGCGGCGATCTCTGCTGGCAGCGCAAAGCGGGCCGGTTTGCTGGCGACGAACTCCATTCGCGGTGGCTCGAATCGTGTTGTGCTTGATCGAATCAAGGAGTCCGGCGACATATTCATGGCGTGGGACGACGAACCCTGGGTGCTAGACGGTGCTGCCGTCCGCATTTCGATCATTGGCTTCGATGATGGTTCAGAACCGACACGAATGCTTGACGGATGCCCGGTTTCAACCATTACCAGTGCACTGACGAGTGGCGTAAATCTCGCGACTGCAAAGCGGCTCACAGGAAACACGGGTAACTGCTTTCTCGGCGTTCAATTGAGTGGTCCATTTGACTTGCCCGGGGAGTTGGCTCGTACATTCCTCGCAATGCCGGTTAACCCCAACGGACGCACCAACCACGACGTGGTAAAGCCGCTAATCAACGGATTGGACATCACCCGGCGCCCGCGCGATGTGTGGATTGTGGATTTCGGCGTGAATATGCCCGAAGCAGAGGCAGTACTGTTCGAGGCACCCTTTGAGTATGTGCGCGAACACGTGAAACCTATGCGCGCGGCTTCCCGCTCGCAATTGCGCGATCCTCGCTGGTGGCTGACCCTCTGGCCGCGACCAGACATGCGCGCCGCGATAGAGAAGCTTGATCGCTACCTCGCGACGCCCACAGTTGCGAAATTTAGGGTATTTTCCTGGTACCCGCCGGACGTGCTCCCAAATCATCAGGTAGTCGTTTTTTCTCGCCAGGACGATTACTTCTTCGGCGTCCTGCAATCCCGCGCCCATGAAGTCTGGTCGCTGCGCATGGGCACCTCGCTGGAGGACCGGCCCCGCTACACCCCGACGACGTGCTTCGAGACCTTCCCCCTGCCCTGGTCACCTGGTCATGAGCCCGAAGATGACCCGCGACACGCAGCCATCGCGGAGGCCGCGCGCACCCTGAACGACCTGCGCGAGCGGTGGCTCAACCCGCCCGATGCCACCGAGGCCGAATTGAAGAAGCGGACGTTGACCAACCTCTACAACGCGCGTCCGGCCTGGCTGGCGCACGCCCACGCCGCGCTCGACCGGGCGGTGTGGGACGCGTACGGCTGGGATGCTGAGGACCCGGCGGAAACGACTGACGAGATGATCCTCGAACGGCTGCTCGCGCTCAACCGCGAGCGGGCGGACGGTACGACAGGCTCAGGCGCGTAGAGCGACTGGCCGGGATTGTGTTGTCCCCCTTTCGCCAGAAACGTGGCTGACAGCGACCGCCACTTCTTGCGATAGTTGCGCCATCAGGCATTTGGCCAGCACGCAACGGGAGCAGAGGTACGCACATGTCCACGCAATCAGGTTCTGGTCTGCACGTCGTCCAGAACCGCTACGACGTCGCCCAGCGCTGGTCGGCGAAGGCGGACCCGGTCGAGCACTACGCCGCGTCCGGCGTCTACGAGTTGCTCGGTGAGCCAACGGTGGTGGAGCCGCAGTTCCCGGCCGGGCACGAGACCGACGAGCCGACCGTGAAGCTCGGCATCTTCGGTGGCCAGATTGCCGAGGCCGTGGCGGAAGGGCGGCGCGCCGGCAAGCCGGTCCTGGTGGTGGGCGGCACCTGCGATGCGGTGCCCGGCATCGTCGGCGGTATCCAGCAGGCGCACGGCGCGGCGGCGAAGATCGGGCTGGTCTGGTTCGATGCCCACGGCGATTTCAACACCCCGCGCACCACCCTCTCCGGGATGCTGGGCGGGATGCCGGTCGCGGTTTCGGCGGGGTTGGCCTATCCGGAGTGGCGCACCCTCTCGCGGCAGGAGATGCCGCTTCCAACCGACCGCATCGTCATGGTCGATGTGCGCAACCTGGATGCAGCGGAAGAGCAACTGATCCGGGCGACGGATGTCACCATTGCCGCGCCGGCCCCGGGCTTCCCGGGTGAGGACCTGCAGCAGGCCATCGATACGCTGGCCGAGAAGTGCGACATCATCTATCTGCACATCGATGCCGACATCCTGGACGGCAGCTACGTCCCCAACCATCGCACCGTCGAGCCCAATGGCCCGAGCATGGAGCAGGTGCAGGCGGCTATCGACACCGTCATGAACACCGGCAAGGTCGCCGTATTCGCGGTTGTCTCGATCTGGACCGATGGCGAAGGTGGGCCAACCGCCATTGAGTCCGGAAAGCAACTGGTGCGCGCGGGCGTGGAGGCCTGGGCCCGGCAGACGGCGTAGCGGCTAGCCAGGAGACATCGTCATGCTCGAG
>JALYWD010000663.1 GCA_030852885.1 Chloroflexota bacterium
CGCTGGTTGCTCAGCTCATCGAGCGTGACGGCCATCTTGGCCAGCAGCGCCGGGTTGCGGAACGCGGTGCAGATGACGAACGTGCCCAGTTCCACCCGCCGTGTTGCCTCCGCCAGGCCAGTCAGCACGGTCCACGCTTCCAGCACAGCCTCTGGGGCTCGCTCCGGGAACTCGAAGACGACGTGGTCGTAGATCCAGACGGAATCGAGCCCCAGCTCTTCCGCCTGCAGCGCGAACGCCCGCAGTTCACGGTACGACAGGACATGTCCAGGGGCGCCGATGGCTCCGGGAGGCAGAACGAGGCCGAGTTTCATGCCAGGTGACCCTCACGTTCGCGGTTTAGCGGCCAGCAGCCCTGGTCAGCGGGTGGCAGTGGCTTCGCGCACGAGTTCGCCGGCGGCGGTGAAGATGAGCACCGAGAGGAAGATGGCCAGGCCCGGAAAGAACGTCAGCCACCAGGCGTTCAGGAAGTAGTCCCGCGCCTGACTGAGCATGGCGCCCCACTCGGCGGAGGGCGGCTGCGCGCCCATGCCGATGTAGCCCAGGCTGGCGGTCGTGATGAGCGCCGCGCCCATATCGAGCGTGGCCTGCACCACAATCGGCGTCCAGGAGTTGGGCAGCACGTGGCGCTGCAGGATGACCCGGTCCGTGCAGCCTGAGGCGCGCGCTGCCTCGACGTACAGATCCTGCTTGCGGGCAATGACCTGCCCGCGGGTAAGCCGGGCGTACCACGGCCACCAGACCACGGAGACCGCCAGCATGGCGGTGGTCAGCGCGGGGCCGAGCGCGCCGGCAATGGCCAGCGCCAGCACCAGAGCGGGGAAGGCCAGGAAGATATCGGTCAGGCGCATGATCACGTCATCGACGATGCCGCCCAGGTAGCCTGCGACCGCGCCTAGCACCACCCCGATGGCCACGGCGCTGGCCACGATCACCAGGACTGCCGGGAGGGAAACCCGCGCGCCCGCCAGGACGCGGCTGAACAGATCACGCCCCAGTGGATCGGTACCCATGATGTGGGTGCTGCTGGGTGGCTGCATGCGCTGGCTGACATCGACCGCGTCGGGTGCGTACGGCCCGATCATCGGTCCGAACAGGGTCAGCAAGAGCAAGGCCGCCACCGCCAGGATGGTGCCTATCAGCCGCCAGCGTTCGCGCAGCCGGGGCAACCCAGGCAGGCGGACCGGCTCAGGCGTAGCGGATGCGAGGGTCAATGAAGACATAGGCAAGATCCACGAGCAGATTGGCAACCATGTAAACGGTCGCCACGAGTAAGGTCGTACTGATGAGGGCGGCAAACTCGGCGCGCATGATGGCGTTCAGCACATACATGCCCAGGCCGGGAAAGGTGTAGACGATCTCCACCAGGAAGCCGCCGCTGAGGAGCGCACCCACCAGCATGCCGAGCGACGTGACGGTGGGCAGGAGCGCGTTGCGCAAAGCGTGCCCGTAGACCACCCGGTTCTCGCTCAGCCCCTTGCTGCGTGCTGTGCGCACGTACTCCTGCCCCATTGACTCCAGCATCGATGCGCGCACGATCCGGATGAGGAGCGCCATGGCCGGGAGGGAGAGCGTGACGGCGGGCAGGATGAGGTGCTTCACGCTGCTGAAGAAGCGGGGCCAGTCACCGGTGAGCAGGCTATCCACGGTGAACATGCCAGTGATGTGTTGCGGCTCGCCCAGCACGAGAGCGATCCGCCCGGCCGCCGGCAGCCACCCCAACTGTTTATAGAAGATGACCTGCAGCAACAGCCCGGTCAGGAAGAGCGGCATGGCCGTACTGAAGACGGCCAGGATGCCGCTCGTCTTGTCCAGCGGGCCACGTACCCTGGCCGCGGACATGACGCCGAGGGGGATGCCGATCACGACGGCCAGGACGAGCGCACTGAACATCAGCTCCATGGAGGCCGGGAAATACGCCGCCAGGTCGGTCGCGACCGGGCGGCGCGAAGTGTAGGAGTAGCCCAGGTCGCCCTGGAGCAGCCCCTGCACGTAGCGCACGTACTGCTCCGGTAGCGGGCGATCCAGGCCCATCCGCTCCCGCATTTCCAGGTACTGCTTCTCGCCGCCCTTGCCCCCCACGGCCGCCCGGGCGGGGTCGGCGGGCATGACATGCGAGAGCAGGAAGGTCAGCAGGCTGATGCCCACCAGCACAATGACCAGCCCGATCAGGCGCCGGATCAGGAACGTGCGCACAGTCTCTCGCCGTCTCCTCGCTCGTCGCTCTGGCTACGCCAGGGACATCTTCTCGAACGGCGCGTAGTTGGCGCCAAGCAGGAAGCTGTACTCCCAGCCCTGCACGTTGGAGCGCATGCCGATGAGCTGCTTGAAGTTGAAGGGCCAGATCACGCCAACCTCGGCGAAGGCGAGATCGACCCCTTCCTGAATCGCGGCCTGCCGCTCCCCGGGATCGAGCGCACCCTCGATCCGGAGCAGGATTTCCTCCATCTCCGGGCTGGAGTAGAACTCGAAGTTGCAGCAGAACGCCGGTGGCTGGCTGTTCTCGCCGTAGACGCCGGCCAGCATGTTGTAGGCGTCCGGGAAGTCTGGGCCGACGTTGCCGATAAAGCCCATGAACGAGTCATCGACATTGCCGCTCAGGTGCTGGCTGAGGAAGGCGTTGGATTCCATCACCTTCACGTCCAGTTGCACGCCGATCTTGGCCAGGTCGGACTGGTACATCTCCAGCAGCAACTGGTCATTCAGGAAGAGGTGCAGCGAGTACAGCTCCATGGTGAAGCCGTCCCCCAGCCCGGCCTCCTCCAGCAGCGCCTTCGCCTTGTCGAGATCGAAGGTGTACTGGGTTGCCGCAGGCGCGTAGCCGAGCGACATCGGGGTGACCACGCTATCCAGCTTGACCGCGTGGCCACCCATGATGCCGTCGATCGCCTGCTCATAGTTGAAGGCGTAGGCGAGCGCCTGCCGCACCTTCGGGTTGTCCAGCGGCGGCTTGGCGTTGTTGAGCACGATCTCGCACTGCAGTCCGGCAGATGCTTCGACAGTGGTAATGCCCTCGACGGTCGAGAGGGCGTCCCAGTCCTCCGGCGTCAGGTTGGCGACAATATGGGCATCGCCGCGCTCCAGCATGGAGCGGATGGTGGCTGCCTCGGTGATCCACAGGATGACCACGCGGTCGATGTGCGGGCCATCGCTCCACCCCTGCCACCAGTTGGGATCGCGCACCAGCACGGCCTGCTTCTGGTCGGGGTCAAAGCTCTCCAGGAGGTACCCGCCGGAGCCGGCGTCGTTGAAGAGCAGGTACTCGTGCCCCAGGTCGTCCTCGCCAGTCGAGTTGGCGTTGACGGTCTCCGGGCTGACGACACTGTTGCCCCAGAGCCCGGAGATGGACGAGAGGAACGCTGAGAACGGCTTCTTGAGCGTGAACTGAACGGTCAGGTCATCGACGGCCGTGATGGTGTCGATCTGGTCGAGCAGGAAGTCCACGCCGAGCTTGAGCGTGCGCGTGCGCTCGTAGCTGAAGCGCACCGCTTCCGCATCGACGGGGTTGCCATCGTGGAAGACCGCATTCGGCTTCAGCTTGACCGTGTAGGTCAGGCCGTCCTCCGAGATGCCGCCGTTCTCGACGCTGGGAACCTCCAGCGCCAGGTTCGGCTCCAGGGTGACCTTTTCCGCTCCGGTGAACTTGAAGAGCCCCTCGTAGATATGGGAGATGATGGTGGCTCCTCCACCGTAGTCCCAGTTTTCGCCCGGGTCGAGGCTGTAGGCCGCGTCCGAGGCCAGGAAGACCAGCGTCGACCCATCCTGCGCCGCGACCGCCGGCGGACTCAGGCGGGTGAGATCGAGCGCTGCGGCCGATCCCAGGACGCCGGCCGCCTTGAGAAAGGCTCGGCGGTTGCTGAGCGCGCGAAGGATCATGCTCGTGTTTGGCGTTTCGGCCACGTGATCGGCTCCTGTCTCTACGGACGACACAACGGGAAGCGCAGCGTGCTTACGCCACGACGCTTTCTGCACCTACCTGGTGACTCACAAAGGGGTACTCGCACGGCGGTCCTGCGGTAACCAGCATGGTGCGCGTGGCCGGGACGAAGAGCATGGCGGCGCGCGTCATGTACGGGTAGTTTGGCAGGTCGAGGTGGGCGCAGATGCTGCCGGGATAGTTGGCGTGATCCCGGAAGTGGCGTTGCAGTGTCTCGAGGTCGATGTGTCCGGCGGTCTCATCCAGCAGTTGCTGCATGCGCCCGCCGCGCACGAAGGAGGTTCCTTCCAGGTTCGGGTTACCTTCGTCCGCCAGCAGCTCCGGAGCTTCGTAGTGGTTGGCGTGGGCCATGTGGCGGCCGATGTAGGTCACATGCTGCCGGGTGGCGGTGGCCTCGATGTTCACCGCCCCGAAGGATGCGCCGAGCACGAAGTTGAAGCCGATGGCGCGCACCGGGCGCAGCGCCGCCGAGATGGCGTCGTTCAGCTTGGGCGCGGCCAGGGCACGCCGCACCAGGAACGGGACCGGGACCCCGTTGCGCATATCGCGCGGTTGCAGCGAGTTCCAGACCAGGGCGATACCGTGGGCATTGATGCCGTTGCCGCCAACGACGCCCGGGTGGGTGTAGACCAGCGCTTCGGGCGTCTCATCGTGTGCGGCAATGTGGAGCAGCAGGTTGGGATACCACTCGCCGATATCCCAGCTCTGTCCGATGTAGGTCGTACCATCGGTGGTGCTGTGGCCGGTCGCGCCCACCGTGGTGCAGGCGCGGCCGGAGCGGATCCCTTCGTAGAGGTGGTACCCACCCAGTTCGTCGAAGCAGTTCAGGGTCCAGAGCTGTTCGAAGGGCAAGCCAGCACCCTCGGCGATGCCCTCGACCTCGGTGACAAGGTCCGGCGCCTGGGCACGGCTTTCCGGGAGTAGTCCGAGCGCGAACCCTTGTGCATCGCGCTCCGTAATGGCGCTCGGCCCTGAGCCGGCGACGTCCATCCACTGTTCGTAGAACGAGCGAATCTCCCCAGCAAGCGCCTCGCCATGCTGCACGCCTCGCTCGCGCGGGCCGCCAGCTATCTCGATGACCGGAATACTTTCCATGAGCGCGCCCCTCCTGGGTCGCATCAGCTACTGAACGACTTGTCCCGGTACTTTTGGGTCAAGCGATTTCTTGGACGTTCAAGCAGAATATCGCAAGCCTCGCGTGCGCTGTCAAATTGCGCCAGGCCGCATGAGCAATGACCGATGCTGTTTCGCGTTGCTCAAAGCGAGCCGTCATCGGTCTGCAGAGATCACGTTCATGGCTGCGTCGGGGTGAAGTGAGGCGGTGAAATGATGAGCAAGCAGCCGCAGCCTGAATCGGAGCGTGGCGAGGATGTGATCGAGGGGCTGCCGGGGCCGGAGGTCACCGTGGGAGCCATTGTACGCCGGCTGCGCCGGCAGCGGGAGCTGAGCCTGGAAGACCTGGCGGCGGCGAGCGGGGTGTCGGCGTCGTTCCTCAGCGGGGTTGAGCGGGGCGCGTCGGATATCTCCGTGGGCCGTCTCTCCCGGGTGGCGGCGGCTTTTGGCCTGGACCTGGTGACGTTCCTGGGCTACTTCTCCACCGCCGGCAAGCCGCGCATCATGACGGTGGCGGACCGCATTCCGAAGGATCGCGGCGCGGGGGTCGATTACTACCACCTGCCGGTGCCAGGCGCCGACGTCGAGGTGGTCTCGGCCAAGTTCGCGCCGCACTCAGGCTTTCGCGACGCCATGGCGCACTCGGGTCTGGACATCGTGTACGTCGTCAGCGGCGAAATCGTGCTGATCTGGGATGACGTCGAATACCCCATGACCTGCGGCGAACTCGGCGTCTGGCCCAGTTCGCACCCCCACTCATTCCGCAATGACGGTGAGACCCCGGCCGAGTTCTTCGCGATCGCGACAGAGACGGTCTGGAGATGAGGGGGTGCCGCGCTCACGCGATCAGGGGGAGAAGGGATCTCCGTTCATTGCGGCGAGACACCGCTCCCATGGGCACGCTCTCCTTCACGCGCTGAGCCAAAGGCGCCACCCCCTCGCGCCGCGCAACGCAAAACGCCGACAGCCGCTTTCGCAGCCATCGGCGCCCTACGCAGAAGCTCACAGTGCGTGCGGTGGATTGCTCCACCACCCCCGGCAAGGTCGCTAGTACCGATTGCTCAGTCGCGAACCATACGGGCTCCTCGACTCCGTGCGGCAAGCCGCCGGTCTTCGATGGCCCAATGCGCATTGGCATTGCTGCCAGGCGCGTCACCGCTCCGCTGCCCGTGTCACCATGGGCGTGGATCCGGTGTCCGGGTCTGCTCCAGCCTTCCGAAGAAGGCCAGAACTGAGCTAGCTGTCAGATTGCTCTGACCGCCGATCCGCTTTCGCGGACCCCGTTTGCTTCAGTACGTTCACTCTATATCCTCGGTGCCAACCTGTCAATAGGTTCAGGAA
>JALYWD010000670.1 GCA_030852885.1 Chloroflexota bacterium
GCCAGCTCCCCCTCGTCGCGGAAGCGCTGGTGGATGGCGGCCATCAGGTCCTGGTTTTCCGCGGCCCAACTGCCTGCGGCCTCGTACTTCTCGCAGTACTCCGCCATGCCGCCACGGTAGTAGGGGAAGGTTTCAACCGGGATGATGGCCGCCGCGTGCGCCCAGTACTCGGTGAGCGCGCCGCCGTCGGCGTAGAGCGCGTTCAGCACACGGGGGTCGTACTGGCCCAGGCGGCTCCAGAGCACCGTCTCGTGCGAGCGTGAGATGACGCTGATGGTATCCAGTTGCACACAGCCGAGCGCGCGGATCATCTCGTGCAGGCGTGCCCGCTGCACCTGCGGGTCCCGCGTGGGGCGTGGCCGTTTGTCCAGCCGCGAGGCGATCACCGCCAACTCGCGCGCTTCCCGGCGCGTCAGTTCGCTGCCGGCAATCTCGTCGATGGCCGCGCGATCAATGGCAACGTCCGTCATACGGTGGCGGCGAGCTCCGCCGGGGTGGCTACGGACTCGATGACATCCGCCTGCAGCGTCTGCAATTTCCCGACGAACCCTTCGTAGCCACGGTCCAGGTGGTGGAGCGCCGAGACGACGGTCTCGCCGGAAGCAACCAGCCCAGCCAGCACGACGCCCGCGCCAGCCCGGATATCGAGGCAGCGCACGGAGGCGCCGTGGAGCGGCGAAGGCCCGGTGATTTCGGCCTGGGTGCCGTAGTGAATGCTGCCCGGAAGGCCAGCGCCACTGGCGTCTGCATCCAGGAAGCGGGGTACAGCGATCTGCGCGCCCATGGCCCGCAGTTGGTCGGTGTAGCGCAGCCGGTCCGAGAAGACGCGCTCATGGATGCGCGAGACGCCGGTGGCCTGCGTCATCAGGACGGCGAAGGCGGCCTGCAGATCGGTCGGGAAGCCCGGGAAGGGCAGTGTCTGGATTTCCACGGCCTTCAGGCGGTTGCCGGGGCGAATCAGCATGTCGTTGCCATCGATCCAGATGCGCGCGCCTGCCTCCCGCAGCTTGGCGGTCAGCGGCAGCATGGCGTTGACATCGACATCCTCCAGCGTCACCTCCCCGCCGGTCGCGATCGCACCGATGGCGTAGGTGCCGGCCTCCAGGCGGTCCGGGAGGATGTGCTCCGAAACGCCGTGCAGTCGGTCAACGCCATCGACGGTGATGGTGGGGGTGCCGAGCCCCTTGATGCGCGCGCCCATGCGAATCAGCATGTTGCCGAGGAAGACGATTTCCGGCTCGCAGGCGGCGTGGACGATGATGGTGCGCCCGGCGGCCAGGCTGGCGGCCATGAGCAGGTTCTCGGTGCCGGTGTGGCTGGGGTAATCCATGTAGATGGATGCGCCGCGCAGGCCCGTAGTTTTCCCGGCCACGAACTGCCCACCCTCCGGGAAGCTCATCTGCGCGCCCATCTGGCGGAAGCCGCGCACATCGACATCGACCGGGCGTGCGCCAAGCTGACACCCACCGGGCGTGGAGGCGGACATCTCCCCACAGCGAGCCAGCAGCGGCCCCGCGACCAGGAACGACGCCCGCATCTTGCCGACGAGGTCAGCGGGAGCGGCGGTGCTGGTGATGGTGGCGGCGCGCACGCGGACGAGCTTGCGCTTGCGGTCCCGCTCGGTCTCCGCGCCCAGGCTGCGCAGCAGCGCCAGCATCGTTTCGATATCGGCCAGGTCCGGCACATTGTGGAGGGTGCACTCTTCGCTGGTAAGCAGCGTAGCAGCCAGCGCTGGAAGCGCGGCGTTCTTCGCTCCGCTGATCTTCACGCTCCCGTGCAGTGGCGTGCCGCCCTGGATACGCAGCACACGTACGCCAGTGGCTTGTTCCGGTTGGACCGTATTCCGTGGCATTTCGACTGTTGTGGCCAACCCCTGCCTCCTGGCGCGCTGCTCTCGCCCAGCTACACCGGGCGCGATTCCTCAAGCGTCCAGCATACCCCGAGCCGGGAAGGGGCTGGCGGACGGGCTCACGCTGCTGGGTCAAGCTGGAGTGACGCCCGTAGCGAGGTCCGGCGCCTCATCGTCAGAGGCGCAGCTTGACACGCTGTAGCCGAAAATCCTTACCCGCGTAAACGGAGTTCTGGCGGCGTTCGTCTGAGCGCACTTTGGTTTGTTGGCGTTCCTCTGAAGAACGCTCGCCATCGAGCTTGAACGCTCGTGAACGACTGTGGAGCGGGCGGCGTCCGCCGGGATTGGGATATGCTCCATGCTCCCGTATCGGCGTGGTTCGCGCCGCATAAGAGGAGATGATCTCTATAAAAGGAATTATTGACATGGTCATGGTGAGTCATTAGTATAAAAGTGCCTAGTGCATCGTCAGACGACCTCTTGGGGGATAGCCAGATGGTTGTTCGGCAGACAGCCGAAGGCGGCACAGACGCGCGCCTCCAGGTCGGCCGCCGTCAGCAGGCAGGCGGGTTCGAGGACGCGGCGCTTGCCGTGGACCCACTTCGGCTCAATCG
>JALYWD010000682.1 GCA_030852885.1 Chloroflexota bacterium
TATGTACGTTGCGTAATTGCGAACAATGCCGCGCTGGTAAATCAGCGGCGGCAGGACGGCGAAGTCCTCTCCCTCCAGGGCCTGCAGGTGATGCCGATTAATGCGCGTGCCAAGTTCGACTTCCCGGTAGGTAAGTCCCTTGGCGTTGCGCGCTTGCTTCAGCGTGTCCCCGAAGACGCCCATGGTGACGGTCTGGCCCCCTCTCGATGGCGCGCCTGTAACAGGGAACTCGCCTTCGCCCATCGTCATGCTACCGGTTTCGGGACGATTGGGCAACCAATGCGCCGGGGAAAACAGGACTTGCGTCTACAGCCTTCGACGTCATGAACGCTTTTTCTCTGCGGTCTTTGCCGGCAGATACCGGTCCATCAACGGCGTAGGCCGGCTATGGTGCGAGACATCCGCCGCAACGAGCCAGACATCATCCACTGGCGCCCACCAGTTGCCGATGGGTGACGCACAGGGGCTTACCTCATCCTCATGGACGAGTTGCTGCGGCTCCCCCAATGCCTTGTTGAATGCCCAGCGGTTTGCACACCAGCCAGTATCTCCCTCAAGTGATGGGCGGAAGTCGCGACAGGTCCGGCAGGTCTTCGGCAGGTCAGTGCGAAACCAGGCGGGAAGCGGCTTGCCGGCGAACTCGGAGAGATTCCCGAGCTTCAGTTCGTCATGCGGCGGTTCGTCCTCAACAACGTCAACGTCATCGGGCGGTGGTGCCTCGAGCCATCGGCCGAGGTTCGAATTGTCGTCGCCGTGATACAGCGCCGGGCTGAGGTCGTCCGGAGCCGACGTCATCTCCGCCGGGGTCTCGGCCGGGAAGCGGCCAGAACGGGGCTCGGTCTCCTCGGCTTCCTCCCACACGGCCTGCACTGCATTCGCGGGTGGATCGGCAAAGCCCTCGTCGCCATTCCCATAGGGGCGGCCGGGTTCGATGCTATCTGACTGGCGAGCTGCTGCATCCCTGGCGCGCGTTCGCTCGCGGTGCGCCTCGCGAGCCCTGAACAGCGCCGTGCGTGGATCGAACCCTGGACCTGGGTGAGGCGATGCCGATTGGTGCGATGGCATCGACGGGCGCACAGGCTCGGCGATGAGCCGGGCCTCGCTCAAAAGCACATCCTCTCCAGCATCGGCAACAACAGTGTCCTGAGACACCACCGCGCGGATATCGTCAGCGTTCGCAGGCGGCAGCGGCCCGGTGGCCATGGTGTTCCGGAGCGGATCCTGATCGAAATCAGCAGCGCCGGACACAGGCTCCCAAAGGCTGGCAGACCATGCGTTGCGGCAAGCAAGCTCGTTGCGCCGAACCATGACCATCACGCCACTTGATGTCTTGCGCTGAGGGTGATGACACCAACCGCTACCAGCCAGACCAGCTTCCTGGAAAAAGCGGCAGGTCTCACACTTCTGCTTCGCCACGCCTTCCCCCAGGTGCGGCTACCTAGTCGAAGCGGCAAGACCAAGCCGAGGGCAAGCGAATCGAACCCGTTTCAGGCAGTCCCCAATTTCCGCCTGATGTTCGATGTCGCCACCCAGGGAATGCTGTTACCGCAGGTGCGCCCGGATTCTACCAACGCCCCCCGCCTTTGTCTATCAGTCACATCATTGTGAGTAGTGGTCATTCGCATCACCGTCTGTCCGGCAAACGCTGTCATGAAAAGGCGTGTGTTACACTTCCTGGTTGGATTTTCGCCTTCTCGCTGGTCACGCGCGCGGGCGTTCAGCTTCGCGTCCACTGGAGACCCGGCGTCCCCATGTCACAACCACCCATGATCCCGCTGCTTCCCGCCACATCGCCCGTGCGGCTGCCTGCCAACGGCAAGCAGTTCCACGTCTGGACCATCGGCTGCCAGATGAACGAGGCGGACAGCGCCAAGATTTCCGCGACACTGCAAGAGGCGGGGTATACCCCGACCATCGACGAGCAAGCGGCCGATATCGTCATCCTGAACTCCTGTGTGGTCCGCCAGGCCGCCGAGGACAAGGTGGCCGGCAAGCTGAACTCGCTGATTCGCCTGAAGCGCGAACGGCCGGATGTCTCGGTCGTGCTCACGGGCTGTATGGTGACGAATCAGCAGGAGAAGCTCCGCAAGAGCTTCCCGCACGTCGATCTCTTCTTCAATCCGTCTGACTTCGCGGCGCTGGAAGCAGTTGCACCGGAAATCGCCGAACTCAGTGACGATCTGGCGCAGCTCCCCCACTACTACCAGGATTTCTCGGCATCGACGTCGGGCACGTCCGCCTTCGTTCCGATCATCTATGGCTGTAACTTCCTGTGCTCGTATTGCATCGTGCCCTACCGGCGCGGCAAGGAGCGCAGCCGGCCACTGCAGGAGATCGTGACCGAGGTCGAGCGCATGGTCGCCACTGGTGTGCGCGAGGTAACCCTGCTCGGGCAGACCGTCAACGCCTACGGCCATGATCTTCCCGAGACGCCGAGCCTGTCTGATTTGCTGCGCGCGGTAGACGCTGTCCCTGGCCTGGCTCGCCTGCGCTTCCTGACCTCCCATCCCAAGTACATGTCAGATGACATTATTTCGACCATGGCGGAGCTTCCCTCCGTCTGCGAGCACATGAATCTGCCGGTCCAGGCGGGTGACAACGAGGTGCTGCGCCGCATGCGCCGCACCTACACGCGCGATTACTGGCTGGACCGCATCGCCTTCACCCGGGAGCAGATGCCATCGGCCACCGTGGCGACCGACATCATCGTCGGCTTCCCGGGAGAGACGGACGAGCAGTTCCAGCAGACGTACGATCTCCTGGAGCAGGCACGCTGCGAGAAAGTGCACCTGGCGATGTATTCTCCGCGGCCGGGCACACTTTCGGCCCGCTGGGAGGACGATATCCCCGCGGTCGAAAAGCATCGCCGCCACCAGGCGCTGGAGAAGCTCCAGGAGCGGCTGCAGACCGAAATTCACGCTCCCAAGCTCGGCCAGACATTTGAAGTCCTGGTCGAGGGCAAACAGAAGGGGCGCTGGACAGGCCGAACGCGTGGGAACACGCTTCTCCACTTCGACGATGACCGTGAATTGGCTGGCAAGCTGATCGACGTGGAGGTTACGTCAACAGGTCCGTGGTTCCTGATGGGGAAGGCCGTTTCCGCGCCGCGGTAGAGCGCACCACCGAAATCGCTGAAGCCACGGGCACGTGGCGTGCACAGGGAGGACTTTTTTGGCTACAAAGCAGGTAACTCGCCGCCAGTTGGCGGAAGACGCCCGTCGCGCGGCACTTGACGGCAATTGGGAAGATGCCGTCAAGCTCAACGAGCAGATCATCACCCAGTCTGACCGCGATACGATCGCGTACAACCGGTTGGGGCGGGCCTACATCGCCCTTGGCCAGTTGAACGAGGCGAAGGACGCGTATACGAAGGCTCTGCACACCGACCCCGCCAACCTCATTGCGCGCCGCAATCTGCAGCGGCTTGAACTGATGCGCGGGCCCGGCGGGAAATTCACCGCCGAAGTTAGCCGCCCCGGCGCCATGCCCCGCACCAGCGTTTTCCTGGAAGAGGTCGGCCGAACCTGGGTCGATGAATTGGTCAACCCGGGCGAAATGCTGATCCTGGCCGACATCTCCTCTGGCGAGCAGTTGGTGCTCAGCGAAGAGGATGGCCGTCTGATCGCCCGCCGCGCAAATGGCGATTTGCTTGGAGAAGTTGAACCGAAGACTGGTCGCCGTGTGCTGGACCTGATGGACCAGGGCAACCGGTACGAGATCTTCGCGCTCGGCCTGGCCGGGCAGACACTGCGCATTATCCTGCGCGAAATACATCGCGATCCGGCGCTGGCCACCACGGTCTCCTTCCCGCGCCAGATCACGTCCCGCGCCTACTTGCGTGACCGGGATCTCCTGCGCCAGCGCGACGAATCGGACTTCTTCCTGCTTGACGAAGATGAGGAAGAAGACGACACCGAGACCGCAGCCACCGAAACTGACGATGAGGACTCCGGTGAATCCGATTCTGATTCTGAACCGTTTGTGGACTCGGTCGCCGAGATGGAAGAAGAAGACTCGTCGATGTAGCGAGTGACGCTCTTGAACCCTTGGGACGGCGCTGGAAAACCGGCGCCGTCCTTTCTGTTTTCCCGTCGCCTTGTGCTAGCGCTCGATGATGTACAGGATGACAACCATCAGGACGAGCAACCCGCCCGCGACATAGACCAGGCGGCGCAGGTCATCCCGGATATAGATCATCTCTTGCTCACGGGAGAGCGTGAACGCAGTGGACTGAGCGGCCGCACTGCCGCGCCGCGCGCGGAACGCCGCCGCTCGTGGCGAAAGCTTGGGAGCCGGGGGTGCGGACGCGCCAGAACTGGCGCCCGCCGCAGCGCGATGCGCGTCCTTCTTTGGTGTACGGGGCTTACCCTGCTTTCGCTGCTGCGCCGAATGACTCATTGTGCTCCCCGGTGTATCGCGGCCTCAGGATCGCACAGTGTAGTGAGCGTCCACAATGGGGTCGACCCGGGTCGCCTCTGGCCGGCTGGACTGGGCGTCGCCATTGACATCCGCGGTGTGCTGGCGAAGCACGTCGGCGGGAGCCAACTTCGGAATCACCTTCAGGGCCACCATCAGCCCGAGCACCGCAACCCCCAGGTCGTCCACCTGTCCTATGCCCAGCAACAGGTCAGGGATGAGATCCACGGGTGACGCCACGTAGAGCGCGAGCAAAGCTGGCGCAAGGTACTTCAGCGACGTCACCCGCTGATCGCGCAGCAAGCGCCAGGAAAGCTTCATTTCGTTCAGGATGCCGGGCTGCAGCAACATCGCCGCGCCAGCAAACACCCCAGGTTTCTTGTACATCTGCTTCTCCATTTCTCACGCAGCGCGCGACATGGCTCACGCTGCACTGTGATAACGGCTGGCAAAAGTCAACTGTTCCGCCCGGCCAGGTCCCGCGCAACATCGAGCGCATCAGGCGTGTTGGTGTTCATGAACGTGAGTTCTTGCGGATCGAGGGCCAGGAGGGCCTGCCGATCCACAATCCGCGCATTCACGTGGGGAAAAAAGCCAACGACCTGGCGGTTGCCGGCGGCAAGCTGGGCGGCAATCGGCTCTGCGCAGCGCCGGGCATAGATGGCGTGCAGCGTCTGGTAGATCTGCCCGGAGTTCCCCTGCCGGCTCACACCAGGAGTTTGCGGGATGAGCACATCGTATTCACGCGGCTGCGCCGCCATGTATGCCAGCACCGCCGGGCTCAGTAGGGGCATGTCGCAGGCCACGATCAGGCAGTGCTCGTGCGCCGCCGCTGTCAATGCGGCGTGGATACCTGACAGCGTGCCGAACCCGGGAACCACATCCGGAACAACTCGGGCGCCAAAACCCTCGTGCCGCAGTGTGTCGTTCGCTACGACCAACACATCGTCAGCAACGCCACGCAGGTGAGCCAGCACGATCTCCAGCAGCATCGGGCCGCCCGGCTCAAGCCGGAGAAACGCCTTGTCCTGGCCCATGCGCTCGCTCTTGCCCCCGGCCAGGACCGCCGCACTGAGTGGTGGGCGATCACTCCCAATTTCGCTTCGTTCTCTCGTCACATTCGCTCCCGGCGCTTGGCGTCGCGTTAACGACGTGACTATAATCGGCAGACGTAGGCCGCGCTGTTGCGGTCTCCCCAGGGGTTCTCCATCAGGAGGTGTAGCCCATGGACGGTCACAACTCACATAGGAGAGCTGCCCTCAGCACCGCTGGCGATCTGCCTCGGTGCTGTTTTGTTTTCTGACCCCGCGCTGACATGGCGGATTCTGCGCAGCATCTCCGGGAATGGCCCATCACGGTGCTGCGCGCAGAAGAGAGGAGCGCTGTCGCGATGAACTCGAGCATGATCGGCAAGATCGAAAAGGCTCATCGCTATGCCAAGGAGCCGGAGCGCGTTCGCGTCCACACCTTCCAGGCGACCTTCCAGGGCAGTCACGATGACTACCAGGTCGGCCTGCAGGATGGTCAGTGGAGCTGCACGTGCCACGCATTTTCGTCCCACGCGCTGGGGACCTGTGCCCACGTAATGGCCGTCCAGGAACTGCTGTCCTCGATGCTCTCCACCGATGACCGCTACGCGGGAGACAGTCTGGTCCCGGAGCCCGCGCTCTTGCTGGCGAACTAG
>JALYWD010000727.1 GCA_030852885.1 Chloroflexota bacterium
CCACCTGCGGCTCCGAGTAGAGCCAGGTGCCGCCTGCCAGCCAGCTATCCCCTTCTCGCCAGGTAAAGTCCGGCTGCTCAACGGCCCTGGCGCCGCGCAGCTCCTGCACCGTGTTCAGGTTCACAGCTTCGTCCCTTCAGTGCAGACATCCAGCACCGCACGTGCCGGCGCATGCGCGGCTTATCACGCCACCCCTCCCGGAGCACGCGATAGCCCATGATTTGAGAAACTATGTCAAATCGACCGACAGCCTACAACCAGCCCTGCGCGAACGCAAGTCCTGATCCAGTCCCATCAGGGTCTTGACAATATCCGCAGGAAAGCTACAAATAGCAGCAACCAGAATCGGCATGTCATCAGGTGATGCTGCGTCGCGCTCGTGCGACGCTTCAGGGGAGTGCATGGCCTCAATTGCGTCCGCGGCGCCAGCGTCTGGCGCGCCGACCACGATCATTACCCAGACGCGGGTCCTCCCGGAGCACGCGGCGGATTTCGCGGCGTGGCAGAAGGAAATCAGCGCCGTCGTTGCTGCCTCCTCCGGCTTTATTTCCGATGAGGTGCTGCCACCATCACCACCGGTCCAGCCGGACTGGGTCATCATGCAGCGCTTTACCAGCAACGCCGCGGCGCAGGCGTGGCTTGGCTCACCGGAGCGGCAACACCTGCTGGAAGAGGCCCGGCCCTGGCTGGTTGGCCATGATGATATCCATCTCTTCGAGAACACCGCGCAGCCTGACAGCAGCGCCGTCTCGCTGATGATCTCCACGCGCGTCGCGCCGGACAAGGAAACCGCCTTCAAGGCCTGGAACCAGCGTATCAACGCCGCCCAGGCCCACTACCCCGGCTTCCAGGGATTCAAGATCACGCCCCCCACGCCCAACGTGCAGGATGATTGGCTGACCGTCGTCCAGTTCGACAACCAGGACCACCTCAACGCCTGGCTCACCTCTACCGACCGCAAGCGCCTGCTGGACGAAGGAAGCTCGATCTTCACGGAGACCCACACGCGCACCGTCCGCTCCGCCTTCGGGCAGTGGTTTCCGCTGGAGGGCGCCACGGGAGCGGCGCCTGTCTGGAAAATGAACATGCTGGTGCTGCTGGGGCTCTACCCCATCGTCTTCCTGTTCGGGTTCTTCGTGCAGACGCCGTTTTTGATGGGAACCTTCGGGCTGCCGTTCTGGGCATCGCTCTTCATTGGGAATGTGGTCGGCGTCCTGCTGCTGACCTATGTGGTGCCCTGGGTCAGCACGCGCTTCGCCTGGTGGCTGAAGCCGGTGGGCGAGGAGACGAGCCGGCAGACCATGACGGGCATCGCGGTCCTCATTGTTCTGTATGCAGCGCTCCTGCTGCTCTTTTCCCAGTTCCCACCGGCGCTTATCGTCAGATAGCCTGAGTGATCAAAGGGTTTTCTTTCATGCATTCAGTTTCTCGTCGCCGTGTCATCGCTGGCAGCCTTGCCACTGGCGGCTCCCTGCTTGTCGCTGGCGCTGCTCGCTTGCCACGGGCTGTCGCCGACGACGCCACTCCAGTAGCGGAGCACATCTCCCAAGGGCATCGGGCCACGCAGGGGCTGATCCCCGGGCCTTCACCCTGGGAATCAGCGGATCTGGTGGAGCCGGAGGAGCGCCGCTCGGTTGATGGCGTGCTGGAGACGGAGCTGCACGCTCTGTACACCTGGAAGGATACCGGCGGCTACCAGCTCTCCATGCGCAGCTACGAGGGCACGATCCCCGGTCCTACGCTGCGGCTAAAGCCAGGTGACGCGCTCAAGATCAACTTCCGCAACCAGCTTCCGGCCAACCGGGACGAAGACCCGCGCGACGAAGACCTGCCGCACCACCTGAACAACACCAACTTTCACTTCCACGGCGCGCACGTCAGCCCGGAAGGGATCTCCGACAACGTCTTCCGCGTCTTCGAGCCGGGCCAGAGCTACGACATCGAAATCGATCTGCCCGAGGATCACCCCAGCGGCACGTACTGGTATCACCCGCACAATCACGGCAGCGCGGATATCCAGATCGCCAGCGGCATGGC
>JALYWD010000735.1 GCA_030852885.1 Chloroflexota bacterium
TTGCTCGATCTGCTCGCGCATGAGATCGACGAGGTTGGTGCCACCGGCCAGGAAGCGGGCGTTCGGGAGCTGGCCGAGGAGGCGCAGGGCGTCGGCGGTGTCAGCGGCGCGGGCGTAGGCAAAGGGCTTCATCGTGCCGCCTCGCTGGCGGCGAACTCGTGGATCGCCTCGCAGATGCCGACGTAGGCGCCGCAGCGGCAGAGGTTGCCGCTCATGCGCTCCTTGACCTCTGCGTCGGACAGGATGATCTCCGTGGCCGCCATGTCCTCGCTGACGGCGCTGGGCAGCCCTGCTTCGACCTCGCGCAGCATGCCGATGGTGGAGCAGATTTGCCCGGGCGTGCAGTAGCCGCACTGCAAGCCATCATGCCTGATGAACGCGGCTTGCAATGGGTGAAGCTCGCCCTCCTGGGAGAGCCCCGCGATGGTCGTGATCTCGCGGCCTTCGTACTGGATGGCCAGGGCAAGGCAGGAGAGGATGCGCTGGCCATCGGCCAGCACGGTACAGGCCCCGCACGCGCCCTGGTTACACCCCTTCTTCGGCCCGGTGATGCCCAGGTGTTCGCGCATGGCATCGAGCAATGAGGTGCGCGGATCGAGTTCGAATGGATACGCGCTCCCGTTGATGCGCAGGTGAACGAGGACGGCGCCCCCGGGTGGTGCGAACTCCGCGCCGGAGCGCGACTCCGATGTCTGCAAGGCCGTCCCTCCTCGGATAGCGGTGTGGATACACCCGGAAGCCTACATGGGTTGGAACATCTGCGCTGTTCGGGGCTGATCGTGCACGCACTGGAGGCTGGACGGCCGTGAACGCTGCTCGTCGCACGCCAGTGGACCCCGCGCTCCGTTCGCAGGACGCGGAGTCCAGGGTGAGAGATCAGCCGTGAGGAAGCTGGCGCAACCTCATCCCGAATGGCGGAAGCCGGCGACGCGCATCTCCAGTGGGGCGTCCTCCGAGAAGCTGGCGATCTCGATGACATCGGCCACGAACACGACCGAGTCACCCGCTGGGACCGTGTCGCGAACCTGGCAGACGATGTAGCCCAGGGTGTGGGCCAGGGCGAGGTCTCCGCCCGCGGTCTCGACGATCTCCAGGTCCAGAGCGTCAAACTTGTCGCCCGCGCGTGCCTTCGGCTTGCCGAGCGCGGCGGCGAGATCGCGCTGCTCGGCGGTGAAGGGACAGATCACGAAGCGCCCGCTCCCTGCAATCAGGGGGAGGGTAGAACTGTCGTTCTCGACCGAGAGCATCACGACTGGCGGATCGAATGACGCCTGGCTGAGCCAGTTCGCGGTAAACACCCCTCGCTCGCCATTGTGGTGCGCGGTGACGGCGTACAAACCGTAGGTGATGGCGCGCAGAATCTTCTTGCGGACGGCGGGGTCCAGATTGGATCCCGGCTCCTCGGTCGCGCCCGGCGATTCCAGCCGCGCGATGGCGGCAAGCGCGTTCCCGATGCGCGTGCGCAGGGCGACGGCATCGTCTGGCGGCCAGTCGTAGAAGCCCCGCCCGCTCTTGATGCCGAGGTCACCCTGGGCCACCTTGTCGCGCAGGAGCGGCGGCGCCGTGTTCGTGGTGGCGATGTCGGGGAAGAGTTGATCCGCGACGGCCAGCGTGACATCGAGCCCGGCCGCATCGAAGATCTGGAACACGCCTGCCACGCTGAGACGGCGACCGAAGCCGGTGTGGATGATGGTGTCCACATCCTGCGGCGAAGCAATCCCCGCCTCGACAATCGCCAGGGCCTCCCGGTAGAGCGCCATCTGCAGGCGGTTGCCGACGAAGCCGGGGGCTTCCTTCTGCACGATGGCCGGGCTCTTCCCGATACTTGTGTAGAGCGCATGCATCGCGGCGATGGTGGCGTCGGAGGTCTTCTCACCGCGCACCAGCTCCACGAGTGGCAGCAGATGGGGCGGATTGAAATAGTGGGCCACCAGCACCTGCTCGGGCCGCGTGGTGACAGCGGCCATCAGCGAGGGCATGAAGGTGGATGAGTTACTGGCCAGGATGGCATGGCGCGGCGCGTGGGCGTCAATCTCGGAGAAGATGGCGCGCTTGACGTCGATGTTCTCCGTCACCGCCTCGATGACAACGTCCGCGTCCCGCACGGCCTCGGGCAGGCTGCTGGTCAGCGAAATGCGTCCAGGGGCAGCGGCGGCTTCCGTCGCGGTGATGCGCCCCGCGGCCACCAGGCGGCCCAGGCCCTCAGCGATGCTTGCCTCGGCCTGTGCGAGTTGCGCGGCACTCTGGTCCTGCAAGTGCACGTCGTAGCCGTTCGCGGCGAACTCGAGGGCAATGCCGTGGCCCATCAGGCCGGCCCCGATCACGGCGATGCGGCGAATCGCCGGCGTGTCCGTCATGGTTTATCCCTTGCGCTGGTATCTCCCATCGGTGGGAAAGCTGCGTTATTTTACCGGAGGTGTGGTGGCGTGCCTGAGCATTGTGTGGAGCACCCAAATTGCGCTCCGAGCATGTTGACGGCGGGTTCATGAAATGCCAGGCGCTCCGTGGCACACTTGGCATGGGTTCGGCGAATACGCGAGGTGGCGTTGAGTTGAACAAGGAACGCGTCGACGCGAAAAAACGTTCTAGCGTACGGACGCGGATATCTCAAGTATCCGCCCATCGCAGAATTGCAGCGCGGATGTAGCGGGTAAGGGCCTGGGCAGACGCGGGCGGAATCGTCGGATGACTAACGTAACAACACTCATGCTCATTATTGCGGCGGGGGCACTCTACACGCGAGTCTGGCTTCCCTGGGGGGAGCGCGCCTCGGGAAATATCGTGCGTATCGAATCGCTGTCGCTCTTCGGCCGGTTGCGCATGCACGGGCCGCATGTTGCAGCCCTCATTGTCCTGGCCATCCTCAGCGCATTGCTGGGGTGGGTCAATCCCGTCGTGGCCCTGCTGGCCATGGTCATTGCCGTGAGCGTGATCTTCATGCCAGTGCACTACACGGTGACCTCGACCGGCATTCGCTCAGGCGGCACGCCGTTTCGCCGCTGGACGGAGTTTGGCGGTGTCGCGCGGCGACCTGGAGGGGTGCGTTTGCAGGGTGTGGCGGGTGCACGGCCACAAACGATCTGGCTCTCTGGCGGGCGGGATGACGACGAATTCGTCCTCCTGCTGCGGCAACTGGTCCGTGGCTCCTACAAAGGGTTCATGGGCGCGGACGCGGCCCTGACCGCCGACGCCCTGCCGTCGGCTCCGGGGCGAGGCCCTATTGGTATCGCCGGGGCCGGCTGAGACGAACCAGACAACTCGTGATACGCTGCGCGGCGCTCAACCTGAGCGCCGCTCACTTTGCGTGCACCATTCCACTGCGTTGCGTTCGCTCGGATGAGGAGACACCCGATGGCCCTGGACACGCCGTTTACCCGACCGGGCCGCTTCTGGCGCGGCAATCTGCACACGCACTCGAACCTGTCCGACGGCCATCGCACGCCGGAGCAGGTGTGCGCCTTTTATGCCCGTAACGGGTATGACTTCATCTCCCTGACAGAGCATTTCCTGGAGCGCTACGACTGGCCAATCGTGGACACCCGGCCGTATCGCTCGGATTCCTTCACGACCATCATCGGCGCTGAACTCCACCCCATGCAGGACCGCATGGAACTGGGCCGGGAGTGGCACATCCTGGCCGTGGGTTTGCCGTTCGACTTCGCACCCTCTCCGTTGGAGGAGACCGGCCCGGAACTGGCCCAGCGGGCGCTCGCGGCTGGGGCCTATGTCGCCGCCGCCCATCCCATGTGGTACCTGATGACCGACCGGGATGTGCAGGCGCTCGGCCCCGTGCACGCGGTCGAGATCTACAACGCGGGTTGCCATGACGATAACGACTCCGCCGACAGCACGTACATGCTGGACCTTGTCCTGGAACAGGGCATGCGCGTCACGGCCTGTGCCACGGATGACGCGCACTTCGTGCCGAACACGCACGACCGGGCAGCCGGCTGGGTGATGGTGAAGAGCGAGACGCTGGATCCGGACGCGCTGCTGGCCGCGCTCAAGAGTGGGGACTACTACTCCAGCACCGGGCCAGTTATCCAGGACATGCAGGTGGAACCGGGCAAGCGGCTCATCATCCATTGCTCACCGGCCGAGCGCGTCTTCCTCATCGGCGCGCGTGCCAGGTACCAGGCAGTTGGCGAGCAGGGCGTGACGGAAGCCGAGTTCGACCTGAGCGATTGGCCGAGCCCGTGGGCGCGTGTCGTCGTGCGCGACGCCGCCGGGAAGAAGGCCTGGACGAACCCGGTCTGGCTGGACGAAGGGTAGGGGGAACCCTCACGCCAAACTCCTCGCCCTGACTGGCTGCGCGTCACGAGCCGAGGGTGATTCCGTGCCTACCGAGCGTAGTGCGCACGGTCTCGGGTGAGATCGAGGGAATGATGCCCTGCTCAACGATGTGCCTGGTGAGCAAGCGCAGGCTCCAGCGGCTCTGTCCCGCCGGGGGTGGGGTGTTGACCAGCGCAAGCACCTGTTGCTCCTGATCCGGCGTGAGGCGGCGCACATAGGCGCGGCGCGTGGGGCGGCGGCTCAGGGCGGCGTCCAGGCCAGCCTGGGTGTAGCGCGCCCGCACGCGGGCGACCGTGCGCCCGCTGATGTCGAGTTCGTCAGCGATCTCGGCGTCGGTGTAGTACCGCGCCGGGTTATGTTGATCGGCCATGAGCAGGATGCGCGCGTGATCACGGGTCAGGACGGGTGTGGACTCAGCTTTGACAAGCGATTCGAGGTGAGCGCGTTCCCCTGGGGTAATCAGAATCGGATTCTGACGACGGACCATGATTGCCTCCAGCGGGCTTCGGCGAGACATGGGGTCATCATCGCACACTCATGACAGATCACGGTAGGCGAGCTACGACACCGGAGTGATGGGTTGCATCATGGCACAATGTGCCGTTGACAATGCTGACCGCACGCTGCCAGGCCACGAGTCAGCCAGCGGATACGATGGGACGACCATGACCGATGCGCCTGGAGACCGCTACACGACTCGGCAGCACCTGATCTTCGATGCGGATGACACGCTCTGGGAAAATAACATCTACTTCGAGCGCGCCACCGAGGATTTCCTGGACTACCTGACCCACTCCTCGCTCTCGCGGGACGATGTGCGCGCGGTGCTGGATGAGATCGAAATCGCGAACCTTCGCGTCCACGGCTATGGCTCGGCCGCCTTCAGTCGGAACCTGCGGACCACGTATGAGCGCCTGGCCGAGCGGGAGCTCAACGAGGATGACCTGCGGCACGTTATGGCCTTCGGGGAACGCATCCTCTCGCAGCCGATAGAGCTCATCGACGGCGTCGAGGAAACATTGCGACGCCTCGCCGAGGTCCACGATCTGACGGTGATGACCAAAGGGCAGGCCGAAGAGCAGCAGTTGAAGATCGACCGCTCCGGCATCGGCAGCTACTTCCGCCACGCGGAGATTGTGCCGGAGAAGGACGCCGCGTCCTACCGGTTCCTGGCGGAATCGATTGGCCTCGACCCAGGACGAACCTGGATGATCGGGAACTCCCCGAAATCCGATATCAACCCGGCGCTGGCAGCAGGCCTCAACGCGGTGTTCATCCCGCACCACGCCACCTGGCGCCTGGAGCACCAGGAGATCGATCCCACGCTGGGGAGTGGCCGGCTGCGGCAGGTGACGCGCTTCAGCGAACTGAGCGGGCTCTTTCTCCCCTGAGCCAGTATCGGCGTGATTCCCGACAGCGGGTGACTTTGCGATACTCCACACACTTGATGAGTTGGAAACCCTGGAGGAGTGACGGTGCCACACGAAGCAATCGCGACAACGACCGAAGCACTGATGGCGGATATTACTGAGGACCTCGCCGCGCTGGTGCGCATCCCCTCCTGTGGGTTTCCCGGGTTTCCGGCGGAGCC